>CAZMCB010000001.1:0-91433 GCA_964564895.1 uncultured Pseudomonadales bacterium
CATATTCCGAATCATGGTTATGTCCTGCCAATGCAAAACTGCTCAGCGTATACTCTGATGGTTATCAAAGTCTATGGTGCCGTCTTTTAAGTAAAGCTTTATGGTTACTGCACCAACCTTTGGATGCATTTTAAGGTATTTCAATGGCTTAACCAAGCTATAACGCTTAATTACAGTATCTGAGTTTAAAAATAAAACAAAACGTGCGTCTGCAGCGACGACACCGATATTGTTGGCTTTGGCGAAACCGAAGTTTTGACCATTTTTTATGGATATCACGGCTGGATATTTTTTGGCAACCATATCCATAGAGTCATCTACTGAGCCATTGTCTACCACGACAACCTGAAGTCCACCTTGTGGGTGATCAGCTCTGTAGATAGAGTTAAGACAGTCGTCTAGAAGTTGACGAGTATTGTAATTGACGATAATAATGGCTAGCTCGTTTTTGAATTTTTTCATTTTTTTCCAAGTTTTTGATAAATATCATCGAGGCTTACTGCAATTTTACGCCAATCAAAGTTGTCTTCGACGTGTTTTCTGGTTGTTAGGGCTAGTTTTTCGGCTAGTTTTGGCTCTTTGATAACTTTAATAATCAATTCGGCGATTTTTTCTGGGGTATTACCAATCAAGACATGAATCTTGTCTTTGACTTTCAAACCTTCAACTCCAACCTTGGTGGATACAATTGGAAGCTGACTGGCCATGGCTGCAAGATTTTTTAGACGAGTTCCGCCTGGACCTTTGATAGTTGAGGCGAAAACAGATGAGTCGTGATATGCCTTGACGAGACTCTCGACATCGTCATCAGCGATCTGGGTAACAGTGACATTCTTTTTGCCCACAGCACTTTGCTTGATATCTTCTGTGATGTGTTGGCCAAGAATCAAAAGCTTGGACTTGGGAAGTGTTTTTTGAACCAAGGGGAAAACTTTTTTGATGAGAACATGAGCAGCCTCAATATTCTGTAACCACTTGAAGTTACTGACGAAAAGAATCGTTGGCTCTTTGGATGTCCAGTCTGTTTTCTTTTTGAAAAGATCTAGATTTACTCCATTGGGAACAATCTCGACGGAAAGATCTGGCTCAAGTTTGTTCATTTCATTTTTGTCGGCTACGGAAACGGCAATTACCTGACTAGCTTGACGCCAGTAAAAACGCTCAGAGTGTTTGAGCTTTTCAACATCGATTTGAAGTAAGGGGCGCACAAACCAAGGGGCTGTTTCATTGACATAATGCTGATAAACCAAGTACTCAATCGTCTGATCCACCAAGATCGTTGGAATATTTGTTTTTGGAAGACTGGGCATAACGTAAAAGGTCTCGGCGTGGATTATGTCGTAGTCACCTTTTTCTAGCTCTTTGGCGACTGCTTCTTTGACACCAGGGGCGGAGTTTCGGACAATCAAAAATGGATCAAAAGAGAAACCTGTTCTAAGAATATTTTTGAGAGTCCAAGGCGTTGCACTGCGAGGAAAAGTCATGACTTTTTTACAGTACTTTAAAAGATGTTTGATGTTGTCGTTTTCTTTTTCGTTTTTAATAAGCGAAACAAGGGTTATTTCGTTATTTTTGCAGAGGTGTTTTAGCAAATTTAACGTTCTTATCTGACCTCCGGAAGAGTCCGGATATGGCAAATAAGGGGTGAGCATTAAGATCTTCATTTAGTGATTTTTGGGGTCAGTTTGATAATAATGTATTGGTCATTTTTTTCTACCAGAGTATATCTCTTTTCTAGGTCTCGCGCCTCATCGTCGTAGCTTGTGGAGACATAGTAGGTGGCACCCGCTTCTATTCTCTTTTCTATATAGTAACTAACTGGCCAACCTGAGCGTCTTGTTTGATAGAGGAAGGCAGTATCTCCATTGTATGGAGCTATTACTTTGGCGTCTTTGGGAGTTAATCTATCAATGGCTTTTCCAGCCTCAATTATGGCAGGATTGTTGATTTGGTAATAGCCTTTGAGATCGTACCAAGACATGCCGATTGTAAAGACAACAATAAAACCAGTCATAAATAATGTCAGAAATCTTGAGTAAGTAGACTTCGTAAGGCTCATGAGTAAATAAATTCCTTTTGCTAGGAAGATACAGATAAAAGGCATAACAATTGCCTGATAATAATCATGTCTTACGTTGCCTCCGGCGAATACTGCAAAATACAAAACAGTTCCTATCCCCCAAAGCCAGTAAGTAATCCCCTCTTTGGTTGGTTTGGCTACAATCCCTAAAACCAACAAGGTGGTTCCCCATGATCCAAGAATTAGTTTGCCAATGCGTTCACCAAAAAGCCAGCGGAACCAAGCAGGACGAAAACGAATACCGTCTTCGTTGTAGAGCCAGCCGCTTGCGGGAATTCCTTCAGGAAACTGGGAGATGTGTTTGCGCCAGAGACCAAAAGGAACCAAAGAGATGGCACCGTAACTAATAAAGTCTAAAAAGCTAATTTCTTTGGTGGCTAATGATCTAAATAAGATAGCAAGATGAGGCAAGGCAAAGAAAAGTGCGTAAGGCTTGACCATCACAGCCACGGAGAGAAAAGCAGCACTAAGAATCAAATTGAGTCTTTTGTAACGTGACTTTGATTCTGTAGTTTTTAGCAAGAACCAGAATGAGGCCAATAGTGTAACAATCATCAAAGGTTCTGGCAAAATAACACGAGAATAGTAAATGTTAAATGGCAAAAGTGCCATAAAGAAAGCCGCCAAGTAAGCGATGAAAAAGCCTGAGAGTTTGTTGACAATAAGATAAAGAAGAACAATAGAGATCAAAGAGAGAATGACTGAGGTGAGTCTGCCGGCCATATCAATTCCCATATCAGGGTAAAGACGGAATACTCCCAAGTGCAAGGCATTGTAAAAAGGAACTTCAACCATACGATAGCCATTGGGATTTTCGGCTCCTCCCGTAGGAACGTTACTTAGATCGTGATACGTGGGCATAAACAGGTTGAGTCCTTTTTCGGCGAAGTTAGCTGTAACTGAGGCTGTATCTGCTTGACGCCATGAGTGCCAGTCTGCGACTGGATTTTCTATTTTGTAAAGCCTTACAACTAAAGCAATGACTAAGATGCCGACGAGGAAAAGAGTTCTTAATATTTTCATGATTTGGTACTAAGTGATAATCCCATGTAAGCCCAAAAAAGTATAGCTATCTTGCTGGACTCGAAGACATCCAGAAAAATGGCCATGGTAGAGAAAACAACTAAGATACCGATGGCAGAGATACTGAGAAGTTTGTCTTGACCAACTTGAGTCTTAATATTTTTAAACAAACGGATAAAAAGTCCAATAATGATAGAGATAAAGGCCAGAAGTCCGAGAAGCCCTGTCTCTCCTAAGGCACGAAGATAATCATTGTCTGTAGAGAGAGTAAGTGAAGAGTAGCCAGTTCCTAAGAAAGGATTCTTATAGAAAGAACGCATAGCTCGAGGCCACTCTACATCAAAACGGATGCTAGTACTGGTGTCTTGCTGGAGAGGGCGAAGCTCTTCTGGTGTGGGCGTGGGTGTTGGTGAAGGAGTTACTGCCGCATAAACTGGGGCTGCGACGACCTGAGAGAACTTGGTGGTAACAACATTAATGATTGATTTGAATCTATCGATATATCCATGGGAAGTAGCAATAAAGGCAAACATAATGATGACCAAGAAGACGCCAACCAAGTATTTTCGATATAAGAAACAGACTACTGAGATAGAAAAGAAAAGACCCATCAAACCGATTCTAGAGCCAGCTTGCATAAATAACCAAAGTGTAGCCAAAAATCCAACGAAGGTGAGAGCCAGTTTCCAGCGTTTTTTGATGGTACAAAGCAGAGCAGTGAGAATGGAAAGCATCATAGTGAGATAAACAGCTAGATCGTAGTGACCTGCGAAAGTACTAGACAAAGGAACTCCGGGGCGAAGAGTAAGAGCGGCTCCTTTACTCGACTCGACATTCATGGTAGAGATCACTGGGGCCTCAAGATAAATCTGAGCTAGACCATAAAAGAAAACACCGACGATAGGGATAATAAATAATTCGAAAAAGAAGCGTCTATTTGTCCCCTCTCTGGCGGCTGTGTATATCAAGAAGAAAATGGAGATGTACTCAACTCGACGGAAGTAATGAAGGAGAACCTCTGTAGGAATTACATTTTGGGTGATTAAAAGTGCCGAGATTGAAGAAAGCAGTCCAACAGCTAAGAATATAGCGATCTGAAAAGAAACTGGGGGGAATTTGAACTTTTTATTGACTAGAAGCCTCACAAAAAATATTCCCCAGACGGCAGCAATGAGAAAATCCTCAGCTCGAATCTGAACATAGGTAAAAGGAAGCGTAAAAAGAGGAAACTTTGGGTAAAGCGGTATAAAAACTAGGACTGCTCCTAAAGCATACTTAAATAATGAGTCTAAGAGCTTGTGAATATGCACTACGGGCTTTTTCATCTCCTTTGATTATCCCAAATATTAATAGGCGAAGCAATGAACCGATAAAGAAAAATGACTTGATAAATGGAAGCTGCCATTTGGGCTGATGTTTTTTCCAGAAATAGATCATGTTTTTGATCTCACTGGTTAGAGCAAAGACAGAGCCGCCAGATGCACCGCCTAGGTGAATAATGGCGGGGGTGATTTGGTAAATGGTTTTGTAGCCTAGCTTATCCAGACGGAAGCATAGTTCCATTTCTTCGGTGTACATAAATATGTTTTCGTCAAAGCCACCCACTTCATCAAAGACTTTCTTGGGGATGATCATAAATGCCCCTGTAACCCAGTCCATCTGCTTGTTTCGATCGTATGAAGACAGCTTGGGGTGAAAAGAGGGGATGAGACTGCCAATAAGGGGAAGATCGTCGATAAAAAACTGCCAAGCAAATACATTGCCAAACGTTGGGAAAAAACCTCCTGAAGCTTGAACTGATTTGTCGGCATTTAGAAGTTTGCAGGTATAGACGCCGGCATCGGGGATTTTCTTAAGATTCTCAAGAGACTGTGCTATAGCATTATCAAAAACGAGTGTGTCTGAGTTTAGTAAGAGTAAATACTCCCCTTTGGCTTTTTTGGCTCCAAGATTATTGGCTTTGCCAAAGCCAAGATTTGCCTTTGCATCAATGAGAATTACTTGTGGGTACTTTTTCTCTAGCTCTTTGATTCGCTCAAGTGAGCCATCTTTGGAGTCGTTATCTACAATAATTATTTCGTAATTAATCCCTTTGGTTTGTTTTATAACGGACTTCACACAGTCGGTGAGAATCTCTCGAGTATTGAAACTAATGATGATAATTGAAAGGTCTATTTTAGGCATCTTTTAGGGATTTTTTAAGGGATTTGATGACAAAATATGTGGCTGGGAAAATGAGAGTCCAGATGAGAAGCCTGGCATAGACTGGTGAGGTGACTGGGCGTAGAGTTACTTTACTTAGGTAGTATTGACCTTTAAAGGAGACTCCGCGAATGTCTTTGGGATCAATATTTCTATTAGCCGGAAGATTAATTGGCTCAAAACCATTAACAAATAGAGAGTCTTTCATGGGATAGACAATTTCTTCTAGATAATTACTATATACCTGATCTCTTACAAACTGAAATGACTCTTCGGGACGATAGTTTAGACGATACGAGGGAATTGAAAAACTTGAGATACTCGTTACGAATTTTGACTGCATCTCCCCTATTACTTGGGCTCTTGTCATGTCGGTATAAAAACCTTTTTGATCTGGGTGCTGCCACGTGTCCCCTGCCTCATCAGAGCGGACAGCTAAAGATAGGTCTGGTGTCGCTGGAGTAGGCAAGCTTAAATAAACAACACCAAGTAAATAAATTAGTCCAACGATAAAAAGCGTGGGTTTCATTGAAATAATCTGGCTCTGCCCAGGCGGTAATTTTGAGATTTGAGAGGTCTTTCTCCGATTACTTTTGCGGGAACACCACCAACAATGGAATTTTCTTCAACGTCTTTGGTGACAACTGCTCCACCAGCAACTACGGCTCCGTTTCCGATCTTGACACCGGGCATGATAATGACGCGAGGTCCGATAAAGACGTAGTCACCTATCGTAACCGGATCTTCGATCGCTTTAAATGTTGGATCGGAAAGATCATGTTCAGAGTTATAAATCATGACAGAAGAGGCAATATCTACTTGTTTGCCAATTTTGATTTTGGCTCTACCATCCAAAAAAGCGTTGTCTCCAATGATGGTTCCTTCACCTATCTCGATGTTTTTGGGAAGGAAAAATCTGGCTCTCATGTGGAAGGTGGAACCTTTTCCCATCTTGATTCCGGATAGTTTGTAGAAAAAATTTCTTACAGAGTGACTTGGGAAATGACCGACACAGTTTAGTTTCCATAGCCATAAATCAAGAAAGAAACTAGAAAAGCGATTGGCAATTTTACCGACGGCTTTGGAAGAGTCAAGTTTGTTGCCATCTTTATCCACGAAATATACTCCGTCTGAAGAAATATTTAGATTGCTTGCTTTCATATTGTTTTTAAAATATTTAAGATTTTTTGAGCGGAGATATCCCAGTCAAAACGCTTGGTGTTTTCCTTCCCCTCTTTTATTAGTTTAAGCCTTTCTCTAATAGAAAGTGCAAGTACTTGATCTAAGGCTATTTTGATACTGTCAACAGACTCTGGATTTTCGATGTAGATGGCTGATGGTCCGGCTACCTCAGGAAGACTAGAAACAGCCGAAACGACGATGGGTGTTCCTACAGCTTGAGCCTCGACTGCAGGCATACCAAAACCTTCATAAAGACTGGGCAAAACAAAGGCACGACTACCTTTAATGAGAGCTGGGAGATCGTCGTTTGGAGCGAAGCCTGTAAAGATAACACGATTTTCTATACCTAAATGTTTTGATTGTTCCAAAATCTGATCATAAAGCCAGCCTTTTTTGCCACAGATAACGAGCTTAAGCTGAGGTTTGTCTAGCTTGGCAAAAGCATCGATGAGTCTACTAATATTTTTTCTGGGTTGAAGAGTACCCCAGTAAAAAAGATAGCTTCCGGTGATGCCATACTTTTTTTTGACAGAGATTACTTTGGTTTTTGGAACTTTGCCGTGATAAACCTCTTTATCGAAGGCAGGATAAACGACGTCTATTTTGCTTGATGGTGTACCGTAAAGTTTCATGATTTCACTCTTGGAAAACTCGGAGATCGTGAGAACCTTGCTAGCTTTTTTGACGGATAGAGGGGTCCATTTTTTAAGTTGATTGATGTCGTAGTTGGTGAAATACTCGGTACCAAACCTCTCAAAACTCATGTCCATAAGATAGATAACAGTTTTGGTTGGAGAAAAAAGAGGGGTGTAGTGACTTGGTGAAAAAAGTACGTCTATTTTGGGCTTACCGAACCATAGTCTTTTGGTGAGACTGGTAAGAACCCAAGCTTTTTTTGATCCAAAAATTTCATAGGTAAGATTTTCTTTTTCGATAGGCATATCGGGCAAGGGTCGCTCTTTGCCTAGGGCAAATAGTTTGTCACCTTCTTTTATTTGTTTTACAAGATGAAGAAAAATATTGTAGGCGACTTGATTGACGCCAACTCTTTGGGGAATATTTGCTTCGTTGATATCAAATCCAATGTTCATTATTTGTTTTTTTCGGCTAGGACTTGTTGATAAACTCTGTAGGTTTCTTTGGCGGTCTTTTCCCAGGTGAATTTGGCAGCTTGGGCAAGGCTTTTTTCTTTGAGACTGCCTCTGTTTTTGATAGCCTCAATTATACCAGCCGCGATAGATTCTACGCTCTCTGGGTCAAATAAGACACCTGCTTCTCCAACAACTTCGGGAAGGCTGCTGACATTGCTCACCGCCACGGAAGCTCCGCAGGCCATAGCCTGAAGGGGTGATAGACCAAAACCTTCGTAGATACTCGGAAGAACAAAAGCAAGACAGCCAGAGTAAAGTCCGGGGAGATCTGCATCGGGGACAAAGCCTGGCATCAGCACACCATTTACTGGTTCTGGGATCTCTCCCCAACCTGTTTTGCCGGCAATGATTAGCTGGAGGTTTGGGTAGGTTTCTTTAACGATCTTAAAAGCTTTGATAAGCTTTGCCTGATTTTTCCTTGGCTCAAGAGTAGAAAGAGTAAAAATAAAGTCTTCATTGATGTGATATCGTTTTTTAATAATTTCCTGAACGTCTACGGACTGTGGACAGTATCTATCCTCTACTCCTTCGGAAATGACAACAATTTTTTCCTCGGGAACTTTGAGAATAGAGATTAGATCTTCTTTGGTGGACTGGCTGACGGCGATGATCCTATCAGACTCGCGCATTACCCACGCAAGGCGTTTTTTGTGGGTATTTCTAATCGACTCTGTGGATGTTTGGGGAAATTTGAAAGGAATAAGATCATGGACTGTCGTTATTTTGGGAAATTTTGATGGTGGTTCGGTCCAGTCTGAGGTATGAATAATATCCACGTCACCTATTAACTTCTCTACAGGAAGAATATGAAGAGAGTTCCAGATCAGGTCCATAAAAGTAGGAGGAAAAGGATAGATCTTGGGAATGCCTTTAAGTTTCTTGGCTAGAGCGAGAAGCTCTTGTTTGCGACGTAGAGACCCTCCAAAAAGAATAAACTGATCGTCTGGGAATTGCTTAATGAGGTATGCGGCTAGATTTTTGGTATAGACTGAGACGCCTGTGCCGTAAATAGCCTGAGAAATATCTATAGCGATTTTCATATTATCTAGAACTCGTAAACCTGTCCCAGATTATTAAAATTATAGACTGCTTTTTCCTGTTGCCTTAGTTCTCTTACAGAGTTGAGGGTTTTTCGCTCTGGATCTGAAAGATCGGCGAGATAGTCTAGGACATAAATATTTTTATACTTTTTTGTTTCATCTTGGAGTTTTTGAGCTAAATTTGCCTCGTTTTCCCCTAGATTTACTTGTGCTGGTAAGTAAACTGCATCTGTTTCGTAAAAAGATAACGGGGCAAAAACACCCGAGAATGGGAGAATAACAAGAGAGTTTTTGCCATCTATAAACTTGGCTAGTCCACGCCAGTCTTCTCGCTGGAAGCGAGGAGTAAACCAGAAATATATATTGGAGAAGACAAAAACAAGACAGACAAAAGAAATGGCTAGAGTGTGCAGTTTCTTGGGTAGCTGCATGACACCAATAGCAAGAAGTGAGGTAAAAGCTGGGAGAATAAAAAGATATCTCCAGTAACCAAGAATGGGAGTTTTGAAACTAATTAGAGTGGCGAGGATTACTGGAACAAGGAAGAAAAACCATAAAGGTTTGCTTTGTTTGTTTTTGAGAGAAAAGAGAATAATCAGGGAGAATATGACAAGGAGTAATCCGCCAACGGCAAAATAGAGTGATTGAGGATCAAGGTTTACTCTGCCGATAATGAATTTGATGGGGATAAGAAGTAGTGACTTTATTGTGGCTGAGCCAGACAAAAGGCTCCAGCCCGGCAAAGCATCTTGAAGAAAAGTACCATTTTGAAGTTGTACTGAAAAAATTGGCCACCAGAAAATAAAACCAATAATCGTGGGTATAAACGAAATAGCAAATTTTCCCAGATCTTTTTTCTTAGTGAAGATTAAGAAAAAGCCTTGACTTAGAAAATTGAAGCCGGCTCCATAAAAGGTAAAGATACTTAGAAAATTGGTAAGACTCACAAAAATATATTTATTTTTGAGGAGAGCTAGCCATGATAGTAAAACGAAGAAGGTCGAGAGATTGTACATACGAAGTTCTTGAGTGTAGTAGATGTGAAAGGGATTAAGAGCGAGAAACAGCGCCATAAGAAGTGGCAGCTTGGAACTTTTGCCGAAGATTGTTTTTCCTAATAGGAAGACAACAAAGATACTAGCAGTGCCAAGAAGAATGTCGGGGAGACGAATGAGCCACTCAGAATTACCGGCTAAGGGTAACCAGAGTTTGAGATAGAGATAATAAAGGGGTGGGTGAAAATCACTTTTTACATACTCAAAAAATTGGACAAACGGAACTTTGGCTGCCATGAGCGAAGCGCCTTCGTCGAGCCAAAAGCTTTGGTTTGAGAGAATTAGGCGAAAAATTAGACCAACTAGAAGAACTAGATAAATCATTTTTTAATTTTATTTTTTACTCCGAGAGTGACGTAGTAAATTGACTGAAGATAACTCAAAAAAAGACCGTGGTATCCATCTAAAAATCCAAGCTTGTAAAAATAGCGCTTGAAAAAGTCGCGTAAGTACCACCAACTGGGAAACGAGGACCCTTGTTTGACGGCTAGCGTTGAGTAACGATCAATTTTGTCGATGAATTCGTTTATGGTTTCGTAGTTTTTGTGGACTAAGTAGTTTTTTAGTTTGCCAACCGATTTGTCTGTTTTATACTCTTCGTGAACTTGGCTTTGCCAAGAACCACTCCCCTTTTTATATAGCCAGATATGACAGTCATCTTGAGGACCCCAGTCGGTGTGACGGATAGGCTTGCCCCAGATGAGATTGAGGCGAGGAATAAAAAAGGCTGAAAATTGATCTTCTTCAATAACTTGACGTATCTCTGTAGCCAACTCAACAGGAACAACTACATCAGCTTCGATCGATAGAATCCAGTCCCCTTTTGCTTCCTTGTTACCAAAGTTTCGGGTGTCGGAAAATGAAACAAAAGAGTGTTGAACCACTTTGGCTCCGTAATTTTTGGCAATCTCTACTGTTTTGTCTGTTGATCCAGAGTCGATTACCAGAATCTCGTCGGCCAGATCTTTGACCGAGGAAAGAGTTTTGTATAAATCTTTTTCTTCGTTTAGGGTGGGGATAACAACTGTTAGTTTCATTTGGTTAGTTTGTATAGACGGAAACCAGCGCTAGGCGATCTAAGCTCTGATATTTTGTATGGTAAAAATGATTGTAACTCCCAAACCTCTGGATTAATTACTTCATAATTTTCGGGGGCGAAAGCATAAATTGCATCAAGATTTTTGTATTCTTCGACTGGCTGAGGCTTCTTGTTGTGATTGTAGGTGAGCAAGAATCGAAGCGTGTGAGCTCTGGTGTCAAAATCCCAAAGCGTAACAATATTGAATTTTTCTGGCGGATTATCATATGCAATTTCCAAAGCGGCTGTCTCCAGCACTTTGAGAGTAATACCTTGAACCATCCCTGTTGATTTGTTCAAATTAAAAAGTGGCGAAGTAAAGCTAACATAAAGGAACAATGCTATCGGAATGATGGTGAGAGGTTTGTAAAACTTATAAATTGCTTTTGTAATAAATGCATAGATAAGGAAGAGATAAGGATATAAAAAGAGGAAATTATAGTAAGAAGACGTCCCTGAAGACTGACCAGCCAAAACATCAAGGAAGAATTGCCAGAATGTGCGCACATGATAAAAGTCATGTCGCAGATCGAAGATGACGGTTGGTAAAGAACCCAGAATTACTCCAATGAGAAAAATAGGAACCGAAAGGACCTTCTTCTTGGAAAGAAATAGAATCAGAAGGAACAATAATCCGGCAAATAACAGATAAAAGCTCTGAAAGCCAAAACCAAGACCAGACAATACTCCTATCCATAACATCGGCGATAAGCTTTTTCTGTTTCTGATGAGTTTGTAGACAAACCAAAGGGTGAGAGCTCCAAGAAGAATTGATGGATTGACTATCCAAGCAAAAAGTGAGTGATGAATCATCACATCACTAAAAAGAAAGAAAAATAGTGAAAAAATGCCAATTATTTTCCCAAATATTCTTTTGGTTACTATGAAAAAAACGAGGGCGGTAATTAAATTTAAGAAAACAAACGCTACAGTAACAGGAAGAACTTTAAATTTAAAAAGCACCAGAAGAGGCAAAATAAAGTAACTATAAAAGGCTCCATGAAATGGAATGTGGCCTGAACTTGTAGATCTAATCCAGTTTGTTTCACCTAAGAGTGAAAATTTATCAAGATTTTCGGCTGAGGTGATAAAGGACATTCCCTGCTCAGGCCCAAAGATAAGACGGTTTTCAAAATTATAGAGCCTTAGAAATGCCCCAACGGCAAATAAAAGAATTAATAAAAATAAATATCCATGCTTTCGAAACATAATTAATTATATACGTGTAGTAACATAAACTATGTCTAAATACTTAGTCGTCGGCGGAGCCGGCTATATTGGAGGAGTTTGTGTAGAAAAGATGATTGATCGAGGTGACGAAGTGGTAATCCTCGATAACCTTAAAACAGGACACAAAGAAAACGTGCACCCAAAGGCTGCCTTTTACCAAGGCGACAAAGGAGACGGAGCACTGCTTGATAAAATTTTCTCAGAAAATCAGATTGATACAGTACTGGACTTTGCCGGATTAATTCAGGTGGGTGAGTCCGTCAAAGAGCCTGCGATGTATTTCCAAAATAACTTGGGCCAAGGTATGGATCTTCTGGATGGCATGATGAGAAACAACGTTAAGAAAATTATCTTCTCTTCAACGGCAGCTGTTTTTGGTAATCCAAAAGTGGTTCCAATTAATGAAGAGGCTGAAAAAGAACCAATCAATCCTTACGGTGAGTCGAAGTATTTCTTTGAAAAAGTAATCAAGGCATATTCCTCAGCTTTTGGACTAAAGTACACAATTTTCCGCTACTTCAATGCTTGTGGTGCAACCACACAGAGTAAAGAAGCGCACGCCCAAGAGTCTCACTTGATTCCTCTTATTTTCCAAGCAGTTAAAGGAGAAAGAGAAAATATCGCAGTATTTGGAACTGACTACGATACTCCAGATGGAACTTGTGTTCGTGACTATGTTCACGTTTCAGATCTGGTTGATGCTCACCTCTTGGCAATATCCAAGATGGAAACTTCTCCAACCAACGAGTTTAATCTCGGAAATGGAAGTGGCTATTCTGTAAAAGAAGTTATTACCGCTGTAGAAAAAGTAACTGGAAAAACTGTTCCTGTTGTTAAGGGAGACAGACGCGCTGGAGACCCTGCCACCCTAGTTGCTTCATCGGAAAAGGCTAAGACAGAACTTGGCTGGGTACCAAAATATCCAGAGATAGATCAAATCATCACCTCTGCTTGGGAAGCAGAAATTAATCCTCCAGCTTTAAAATCTCGATCCGATATATAACTGAAACTGTTGGTTATAATGAGGTATGCAAAAAATGAACTCAGTTGTGTTTTTACTGATTTTGATATTGCTTTTTCTTAATGCAATTATTTTTCCAACCTTCACAGAAAAGCATGTTGGAATAAATTCTTCGACGATTCTATTTTTGTATTGTTTGTTTATTACTGTACTGAAAATATTTAACAAGCCTATCTTGCCTAACTGTTTGCAGAAGATTGTCATTTTCGCGCTATTTCCACTTGTTTTGATTTCAAGTTTTGTCTTTTTTGTTCTTGAAAAAACTCAGTATTCAAACTATGTTTTTCAACACTTTCATATATTCCCTTATCTACTGGTATATGTGGTGGTGCTATGTGCTTTAGTCACTATTTTCTCAGTTTATAAATACAAATCAACAAAAGAAATAAGTATCAACTTGTTTTTCTTTGCCTCATTTGCCACACTAGCATATCTTCAAGTTTCAAATATCGAGTTATTTTCAAGTATTATAAAAGAGGACTCATTTTTGGAGTATTTACAGTTTGCTTTTTATCTAATCTCTGGATTTATTGCTCTAAAAATTTCTCGATGTTTTAAGAAAAAAGTTGTTAAAGACTACATAAGATTTTATTTATTTTTATTATTGTCAATAGGGTTGTTTTTTATCGCGTTCGAGGAAATTTCTTGGGGACAAAGACTGATTGGGATAGATACCCCTGAATTAATTGCTGAGATAAATTTGCAAAAAGAGATAAATATTCACAATCTATCATTTTTTCAGTACGAAAAAACATATATTATGTACATACTACTAGGATTGTATGGATCTTTTTCTAGAAAAATTGTGTTATGGCTCTTTCCTAGTAAAAAATGGTTGACTATTTTCACTCCAGACAAAAGATTATTTCCATTTTTCTTTTTTGTCTTTCTTGTTTATTTTGATAGGATGTTTTTAAACCTAAACATCAATACACCTTCAGGGTTGAGCCTAAACTTGCTCCCATGGCAAGAAATTGCAGAGGGATATCTATCTTTAGGGTTACTCGTTTACTTGTATTCTTCTTACAAAGAGGCTGTTTGATTCTCTTTGGCAATAATCAATTATTTTGTTGTAAACTATAGCCTAAATGAAGAAGCTATCTATCATCATGCCTGTATATAATGAAAAAGCCTTTATTAAAAAGGCCATTGCAGCAGTGCTTTCTGCAAATATCGGTAAATTGTCTAAGGAAGTCATCGTGGTAGACGATGGCTCACGCGATGGAACTACGGAGATTTTGAAAACGATAAAAAATAAGAAAGTAAAAGTTTTTTTCCAAAAGAAGAATCAAGGGAAAGGCGCTGCCATTAGACTGGGATTAACAAAGGTAACTGGAAAAACTGTGCCTGTTGTCATGGGAGACAGACGTGCAGGAGACCCAGCTACCCTAGTTGCCTCATCAGAAAAGGCCAAGACAGAACTAGGTTGGGTACCAAAATATCCAGAGATAGATCAAATCATCACCTCTGCTTGGGAAGCAGAAGTTAATCCTCCAAAACTTAAGGCTTAAAACTAATCAAGATTTATACTGAGTTTGCTGCCAACAGCATCGGCATATTGTGAATATCTATTTACACTGACACCATGTTCTCCTGATTCAAGCCTAGAAATTGCTTCTTGTTTTGTTCCCAGTTTTTTGGCAACATCGGACTGAGTCATTCCAGCTTTAATTCTTTTTCCAATTAATTGACTAATCAGGTCATATTCTGGCTTGTTTTTTTCATACTCTGCGCTGACTTCTGAATCACTTAAATATTTTTCTTTTAATTCTTTATATGTTTTCATTTTTATTCATTTAGGTTTGATAATATAACATATTTGTTATATTACTTCAAGTTATACAATCTATTTAGGGCTGTGTCAATTTCTCTTTTTGGTGTCTTGTTACTCTTTTTCTTGAATCCGTGAACAAGATAAGCTTTTCCTTTTATGATCCCATAAAGAATCCTTACCTCAATATCTCCTTTAACTCTTAACTCATAGATTTCTTTGTGTATCTTTTTCGAATGAGGCATTCCTAAATACTTTCCATGTTTCTTTAACAAATCCATAGTATTAAATGATTTTCCTCTAGTTGTTTTTGGTAAAGAATCTAAGAATTCATCAAATCTGTCATCAGAAATAATCACCATATACCAATCATTGTAGCACTTTGAAAAATAATCTGTTCGGGTATTGTTTGGAACAATTCTGGTAGTAAGTGAGTCTCAGTTAAGAATTTCTTCGTAGCTTGAAGCAATTTTTTTCCAAGAATATTTCTGGGCTTGTTTGAGATATTTTTCCGATGATTTTTCTGAAAGTGCCTCTTTTAATTTGAGAGCATATTCTTTGGAGTCACTTGGGTCTTTGACATATATTCCAGCTTTCTCGAGTATCTCCCGACGACTGGAGTCATCTGTGGCTACACAGGGAAGTCCTGAGGCTAGGGCCTCGAGATAGACAATACCAAAAGCCTCGCTCTTGTCGGAACATAAAGTAAAGACATTAGCACTGCGATATACACTGGGCATATCGGTGTGACTCACTTTTAGCCTTTTGTAGCGCTTTCCTAGTAGCTTTTCTCCTAGATCGTCTTCTGTCTTTTCATCGGGGCCTGTCCCACATATTAGCAGAGATGCGTTTCCCAAAGTTGAAACCGCTTTGATTGTATTCACAAGTCTCTTACTTTTGGATGCGGCCCCGACAGCTAAGATTATTGGTTTCTCCAAACTTAGTGCCCTTATGTCGCCTTTGGGTGAAAATATTTTCATATTGACACCGTTGGGAATCACAACTATTTTTTGATTGTTCCAAGGAGTGGCTTTTTGTGCCCAGTCTGCTTGAGCTTGAGTTAGTGCCACAAAAATGTCTGGATGAAACAAAAGATTAAATCTATCATTCCAACCTGGGCCGGAATGGCCACCAATAATTACTTTTGTACCGATGAGGCGCGAAACAATAGTAAGCAGAAAAATTTGCCAACCTGAGTTGAGTGGATAGATGTAGTCTGGCTTAAGTTTAATTATTTCGGGGATAATTTTGAGAGTAAACCATAGAATTTTTAGAGAGAAATAGTCGAGAAAAAGACGCTTTAGGATATGAGTTGTTGAGAGATTCCCATGAGAATGATCTAGATTTAGTTTTACTTTTTGGGAAATTATTTTATATGGCTTTTTAGTTGCCTTTCCGGACTGAAGTAAAAATACTTCGTTTTTTGAAGATAATTCAGTTGCTAGTGAATCGACAAAGGTCTCCCCTCCTCTTTGGGCAAGGCCTGAGTAGAAATTTACGAATACTAATCTCATAAACCTATTGTAAACTAGAGCCAGAATGAAAAAACTATCAATCATCATGCCTGTGTACAATGAAAAAGCCTTTATCAAAAAGGCAATATCGGCTGTGCTTACGGCAAATATCGGTAAATTGTCTAAGGAAGTCATCGTGGTAGACGATGGTTCACGCGATGGTACAACAGAAATACTAAAAAATATTAAAAATAATAAAGTAAAAGTATTTTTCCAAAAGAAGAATCAAGGCAAAGGAGCTGCCATAAGACTTGGACTTACAAAGGTAACTGGAGACATCGTAATCATCCAAGATGCCGATCTGGAATACAATCCCAAGGAGTATTCACTGCTTCTCTCACCGATTCTTGATAAAAAGGCTGATGTTGTTTTTGGTTCTCGCTTTTTAGGAGATAGACCTCATCGAGTTTTGAACTTCTGGCATATGGTGGGAAACAGTTTTTTGACTTTGCTTTCAAACATGTTTACCAATATAAATTTGACTGACATGGAGACGGGATACAAAATGTTTACCCGAGAGGTGGCCGACAAACTAGACCTACAAGAAAAAAGATTTGGGATGGAGCCTGAGTTTACAGCGAAAATAGCACAAATGAAGAGCAGAGTATATGAGGTAGGTATTAGCTATTCTGGACGAAACTACGACCAAGGGAAAAAGATAGGCTGGAAAGATGGATTTCATGCCATCTGGTGCATTCTCAAATACAACTTAGGAGATTAGTTGACCGGCTTGCTTTTTAAAAGCTTGTAAAGCTTGATACCTGAGAAAAGAATTGCAATGATGTTGGCAGCCCCAAGAGCGATGGCTGGAGCTAGAGCTCCAAGGGTTGGAATAAGAATGATCTCTAAAACCACCAAGACAACGACTTGAAGAGCTGTAAGGCGAGCAACAAATCTTGGTTGATTGAAACTAAAAATAATTGGAGGAATAGTAACAAGCTGGAAAACAAAAATGATCATAGCCAAAGTCATCATCTGGAAAACAGGAATAGCTGTAAGGTATTTTTCTCCATAAACGATACTGATGATTGGCCCTGCAAGAAAAACCAGAATCAGCATAACGGCTGATATCAAAGAGACCAAACCAAGTAATTTTTTAATATAAGAAGAAATTTTTTCTCTATCTTCGCCAAAACTTGAGAACCTTGGATTGACGACTGAACCGAGACTGGAAACAAGTAGGGAAAAAAGCAAGGTAATACGGTTGGCCGCAGAGAAAATACCAGCTTGAAAACTGCCAACAAGAAGATTTAGAAGGAGAACATCGATTCGGGAGATAAATACCCCAAAGACGCGATTGATAGCAAGCCACTTGGCAAAATGAAAAATTTTCTGAAGAAGATCTTTTTCGAAAGAAAACTTAATCCTAAAGAAATCTTTTCCAAAAGTAATAACCAGAGCAATTAAGGTTGAGACAAAATTAGCCAAGAGGGCTGACTCAACGGTAAGACCACTAACTGACATGAGAATCAAAATGAGAATAATTTTGATGCCTGAGTCGATAATCTGAGTGAAAGAATAGCGTAGGAATCTTCTCTCAGCAGTGAAAATTCCTTGGATAAAACTAATCAATAAATAGTTTATGGCGAGTGCGCCGGCGATCAGAATTTGTTTCCCGAGAGAACCAGGAATAATACTCTCGTGGAAAATTGAAAATCCGACAAATATTACCAAAATTATGGCACCAACGAAGATTTCAAAGGAAAAAGTAGTGTTTATTAATTCGTTTCTCTTATCTTTTAGTTTGGGAATGAAATTGATAAGTGAAGCAGCAATACCAAGGTCTCCTAAACTATAGACAATTGAATAGAGTGCTGTAACGGCAGAAAAAATACCAAACTGCTCTGGTCCGAGGTAACGAGCAAGAATAACAGTAAAGAAAAATCCGACAATGGCAGCAAAACCTAGTCCAAGAAAACTTATCAAAGTATCTTTGATAGTTTGCGAAAGAAGAAGTTTCTTTAGTCTATCCACAGTGTTATCTTACTTTTTTTCTCGATACCAATCTAAAAGATCTTGAAGAGTTTTTTCTAGAGGAATTTCTGGCTGCCAAGAAGTAATTTCTTTAAGTTTACTGGGGTCTCCATATTGATCTGGAATATCTGAAGGTCTCATCTTAGATGAATCAATCTTGTGAGTGATTTTCGTCTTAGAAAGCGAGATCAAGATCTCAACTACTTTGGCAACAGGGGTACTATTACCCGAAGAAATTAAATATCTCTCTCCTGAAACACCTTTTTCCAGTAGAAGTCTGTAAGCTCTCACCACATCACGAACATCAAGCAAATCTCGTTTGGTGGATAGGTCTCCGGTAATGATTTCAGGCTCTTTCTCTCCCCTTTCAACCTGGGCAATTTGCGAAGCAATGTCTGGAGCTAAGAATCCTGGTAGCTGACCTGGGCCAGTGTGATTGAATGGGGTGGCGTAGATGATGTCCATTTTGTAAGAGGAAAAATATTGGTGACAAACAAACCAAGCTGCTACCTTACTAACTCCATAAGGACTGTTTGGATTGAGAGGAGATTTTTCGGTTACAGGTAAATTTTCTGGAGTAACGGAACCGAACTCAGCCGATGATCCAATGGCAATGATTCTGGGACGATAATTTGGGATTTTTCTGACTGCTTCCAAAAGATTAATTGTACCGATAGTGTTTACGGAAAATGCTTTTTGAGGACTAGCGAATGATGAGCTAGGATTTGACCATCCCGCAAGATGGAAAATGGCTTCTGGTTGGATACTGGAAATTAACGAAGATAACTGTTCTGGATTTTCGATATCGCAGACGGAGACATTGTTTGGTAGCCCCGACTCAGGAGATAGAAGAGTTGTGCCATATACTTCGTAGCCATTAGACTCTAGCTCTTTCCAGAGATGCTGACCAACGAAGCCTTCGCTTCCCGTAATTAATACTTTTTTCATTCGTTTTCTTTTTTTAGAAGAGCGATATCACTATCTACCATGATTTCCATAAGTTCCTTCATCATTGTGCGTGGCTGCCAGCCGAGTTCTTTCTTTATGAGAGAGTAGTCTCCTTTCATGGCAGTAATTTCGGTTGGGCGAAGGAGTTTGGAATCAGAGATAACGTGATCTTCCCAGTTTAGACCAACATGATCAAAGGCGGCTTTGCAGGCATCTTTGATGGAATAACTAGTATCAGTTCCGATGACGTAGTCTTTGGGGGTTGGCTGTTGGAGCATGAGCCAGATAGCTTCGACATATTCTTTGGCGTATCCCCAGTCTCGTGTAGCTGAGAGGTCTCCTAGGTGGAGTTTACCTTCCAAATCGATTAGTGGTTCACCAATTTCATTAACTGGTGGGTTTTTAATTCCTAGCTTGATACAGGCGACACCCATACTGATTTTGCGGGTAACGAAATGGAGTGAACGACGAGGAGACTCGTGATTGAAAAGAATTCCTCCGCAGACAAACATGCCATAAGATTTTCTGTAACAGTCAATCATCATATGAGCATAGGCTTTGGCAATTCCGTAAGGATTGTTGGCAAAGATTGGAGTTTGTTCGTTAGCATGCTCAATTCCTTCGACACCACCAAGGATTTCGCGGGAAGTGGCTTGATATACACGAGCCTTGGGGCAGAAACGTCTGACAGACTCAAAAACACGAAGAGGCCCTATTCCTGTGACTTCAGCGGTGTAGAAAGGATGAGTCCAACTATCAGCAGGAACACTTTGTGCGGCGAAGTTGTAAACCTCATCTGGCTGATATTTGATCATCAAGTGATCAAGAGATGATTGATCAACAAGATCGGCGGCTTCAAGAATTATTTTACCTTTGAGATGTTCGATATTGGGCTGATGAGTAGAGGTGGAGCGGCGAATTGTACCTACAATTTTGTATCCTTTTTCGAGAAGAAAGTCCGCGAGGTAGCTTCCATCTTGAGAAGTAACTCCGACAATTAGTGCAACTTTGGGTTGGGTCATGGTTTATTTTACTAGATATTTTTATTAATTCTTCTTCATTACAGAGAATATGGAGATTCCAAAAGGGTAATTTATCTGCTTCATCAGCCTTATTTCATTTACAAAAATGAAAGTTAGTAGTTTATTGATTATATTATTGTTCGCGACGTCATAATTGAGGTTTGAATCAAAGTCTCCTAGCTTGGAAAATGGTTTAATTCGACTTAAAAGACGTATTGCAACGATAGCTGGAGATAGAAAGAAATTGAAATAACTAATTTTCTCGATTTTCATTTTAGTTTTTTTTGCAAGAGACCTAACCTTTCTTCGGACATAGCGTCGGAAGTGCCCTTGTTGAGCATCGTGCTCTGACCAAAGAAACTGAAGAGCAGGAACGGTCATGATAATTTTACCGTTTCTTTTCAATACTCTTTTTGCTTCACCAAGAACACTGGAATCATCCTTAATGTGTTCAAGCACATCAAGAAGTAAAACATAATCAAAAGTTTCATCTTTAAAGGGAAGTGTTTCAGCTTCAACTCTGATTATTTGTTTATGTCCTCGATTCTTTGCATATTCAACGGCCACAGATGAACTATCTACACCGTACAAATCAGGGTGAGAGAGATGATTATTGAGAAATGTAAGCGTCTCTCCTGTTCCACAACCAATATCTAGTATTTTAAGATTTCTTTCTTTTTTTATTTCTTGTCGGAGAATCTCCCGACGACCTTCCCACCACCAGTGATGTTTTTCGATTCGATTGAAATGTCCTAATAATTTTTCGTCCATTTGTTGATTTTAAACATATCTATATCAATATAACCACCCTATTTGGCTACATGCCACCAAGGTTGAATCCAAAAATATGAAACCATGAGGCAAAATTGGAATACTAACAAAAGTAGGATAACTCGAAAATGCCACTTCCCAAATTTGGAAAATTCGGATAAACCTAGCGCATATGGAACAATAACACCAAAGGTATAAAAAGCTTTTAGAACATAGTCATAAGGAATATAGATACTGTATTGAACTAAAGAGGCTAGGGCGATAAATAGATATGAAAATAATATTAGCCCTGTCACCTTATCTATTATAAGTAATTTGATTAGGCCAATAAAAGACATGATCAACAAAGGAAAGCCCAACAGCCAGAGACTGAAGGCTTTTTTGTGAAAAGGCACTACAGGAACTGTGGAGTATTCTCCATCATGCCAAAGCGTATTCCACAGACCTCCAGAAAATGAATACTTTCGAGCGTTAAAGATGTCTGCTTTAAAAATCCAGTCCAATCTAGTAAAAAACACAAAATCTCTTTTGGCTCCCTCACCGCCCATTGTGGCAATGTCTGGAGCCATAACCAATGGTTTCCCATACAAAGAGTTGTTTCTAATTAGAATTGGTGAAATCAATAAAAGAATAAACGCACCGGACAAGAATATTGTTTTAATTTTCTGAGTAAGAGAAATATTGCGATTTAGGAATATTGCCAAAATTAGAATTGGAATCAAGCTTAGCGATGTATATTTGGTATAGAAACCAAGGGCAATTACTAAAGTGGAGAAAAATATTTGTTTGAAAAAATCTCTCGGTTTTATTAATTTTGGAATGTTTAAAATCAGAAACAAAGAAAGGACAATCCACATACCAGACATAAACTCATTGGTGATTTGGGGAGCGAGATAGTTGGCCATAGGTAAACTCAAGAGGGCTAAGGTGGAAACTGTAGATTTGGAGAGTCTATAAACAATAATGGAAAGTGCAATAAAGACAAAAAAATTAAGAAATTGAGGATTTACGGAAACTGATTCAAAAACAGCGCCAGCAGTATAGTACAGAGGGGTCTGAAGAAATTCCCAGTCTTGATATCCATTTGGTAAATTGTGATTGGTAGCTATCCAAGAAATATATGCTTGATGATCTAGCCCATCGAAACCAAAATCTGGATTGTAATGGGTGATATTGTGGAAATGAAAAACCAGAGAAACTAGAAAGATGAAACCAAGGAATATCTTCTCAATTTTCTTCATGACTAAACAAAGTTAAGGCGATGATATAAAACACAGTAAAACTAATGATTAAAAATATTGTCTCTGGGCGGAGCCCCCTCGCACTTCGATATCCATAATCAATTCCGGAAAGTACTAAGGCAATAATGAAGGGTTTAAATAATTTCATAGAGATAAAAATTATCTTGATTGAGAATAAGCTTTACACCTTTAAGTTTTTCTAGAATCAAACCCTCATTACAGTTCATTGAGTGGTTTGTTATGATGTATTGCGTTTTGTCTGTAATGTTATTTTTAATAGTGTTTTTTATAATAGCTAATAGTATTTGAGCTTCTGTAACATCTTTTTCAGTAAGTAGCTTTGCATAAGCGACATCTGCAGATTCGTTGTATTCTCCTACCTTTACTACTCCACACGCTATGAAATAATCTCCTGCCATAATGGAATAGTCATCGAGATAGTAACTTGCCCAGTAGTAGTTACTGCTCGGAAGTAATAAATAAGAACTTTCCTTGGGGGCAAGTTTTTCAATATTTTGATAAAAAGAAACCTCTGTTTCATTTATTAAGACAGGTCCGCGGGATAGAATTCTGGTGTCGGCTGAGAGATATATAAATAGTAAGGGTAAAACAGAAAGTACTTTATAAATATTTCCTTTTTTAAATAACGATAAAAAGACTGCATAAAAAATAAATGTTGAAAGAGTGACAAGACCCACAAATCTCTCTGGCAAGAAATTCAAACCGATGAGTGGTTGAAAAGTAAATAATGCACCAATAATGAAAAGCGCCAGGGGTAGAGCAAATTTTCTTCGATTTGTTTTAATCTCTTTTCTTTTGATGAATAAGACGATTACAGAAAATAAAAGAAAATATACTAACCAATATTTACCCGTTTCTTCTAAAAATGTTTTTTGAATTCTTTCGGCCTCATCCCCAAGAATCATAGGTTGAGAGGGAAAGATAATTTTAATTTTTTCAGCAATTGGGCTGATGATGGAAGAGGATGCCATAGCTGTAAACGGAGGCAAAGATACTGGAAAGTAACGAATTATTTGGCAAAATCCAATTGCACAGGAAATAATTAGGACAATAACGGCCTTCTTGAGTGTTTTGATTTTGTTTTGATCAAGAATTATTTTGAGTAGAAAATAGAGGCCAACAACCAATCCATACGCCACTGAAGAAAAGTTGTGAACATAGAATATCAATCCCAAAACAAGTCCTAATAATATATTTTTAAAGCGAAATTCTTTACTAGTTTCTATAGCAAAAAAAGCAAACAGAATGATAAAGCTGGTGTAATTGGCAAATAACATATATGCATAGCCAAGAAGATATGGAGAAATAATCACTGCTGACGCAAGAGCTACTGCAGTAAGGCGTGACTTGGTCAGATTAGTCATTAATTTAGTCAGAAGTATGACGATAATCATGGAAATTATGGTAATAGCCGCGCGATATGCCATCATTGGATCTAAATTAAATATTCTAGAAATAAGTGCGGGGAAGGCTATCACTAGATAGCGATCTAAGAGGGAATAACTGATAACGTTTGGATTACTAAGGGCAAAATCACGAATGGCAGAAAGATAGAATGGTGTGTCAAAACCAGGAAGAAAAGGTTTAATCCAGAAAAAATTTATTGAAAGAAGAAATGAAAGAATTATTGGCAGCAAACTAATCACCATCTTTACATAATAAATTATTCGCCCAGCTTCGATTTTCAAGATACCATTCAACACTATTTTTAATTCCTTCTTCAAAGGATATTGATGGTTCCCATCCGAATAATTCCTTAGCCTTATTTCCATTTGCTAAAGTATCTTTCATGTCAGCTTTTGAAAAAGCTTGGTATTCCACATTAGCTTTTTTACCTGAATATTTTTCTATTAAAGTAATTAAATCTTTAAGTGAATACGACGCCAAGCCTCCACCCAAGTTGGTTATTTCGTAACCGACAGGTTTTAATGCCGAAATGGTGCCTCTAGCAATATCGTCAACATAGGTAAAATCACGGGTTTGTGTCCCGTCGCCATTTACAGTTATCGGTTTGCCTTCAACAATATTATTAATGAATTTGAAAATAACCATATCTGGTCTTCCTGCCGGACCATAAACAGTGAAATAACGAACAATACTTATATCTAATCCATATAAATAATGATATGTATAAGCCATTACTTCAGCAGATTTTTTTGAAGCTGCGTATGGTGAAATTGGAGTATTTACGGGTAATGTCTCTAGAAAAGGCATCTCCTGCCCAGCGTATAAGGATGAAGTAGAAGCAAGAACCATTTTTTTGACATCATATTTATTCATTAAATCCAATAGGTTTAGGGTTCCGATTGCATTTGTCCTCATATAGACAAAGGGGTCCTTCATGCTATATCTCACTCCTGCTCTGGCTGCCAAATTAATTACTCCATCAATTTTATTGTTTTTGAATATATTTTCTAAATCTTCGATATTTTCTATATCAATTTTTTCGAACTTAAAATTATTGTCTTTTTTAAGCAAATTCAAACGATGCTCCTTCAATTTAACATCGTAATAATCATTCATATTATCAACACCCAAGACTGTATCTCCACGCTTTAATAGCTGCTCACACACCTTGTGTCCAATAAATCCCGAGGAACCCGTGACTAATATATTCATTATTTTTATTATACCTATACTTAAATAGTATACTTATAAAGCTTGTCGAGTTTGTTTTATTGATAATGCATATATATGTATAAAATTAAATATTGTGTTTTTATGATTTCAATTAAAAAGTGGACCATATCATTTCTTGAATCTATTTACACGAAGGTTTTTAAGCGCGAAATGAGTGATAATGTGCGTACGTTTCTTAAAAATTTGTCTTTGTCAATTTTTGGAGGTGGAATCGCATCGGCTGCAATGATGGTAATAAATATTGGGGCAGGTAGAATGTTGGGTCCAAGTGGGTATGGAGAATATGGACTAGTTTTAGCAATCAGTCAAATTTTTATGGTTCCAATAGTGCTTGGGCTTGATGTATCAGGAGTAAGGGCAATATCTTCCGTTGAATCAAGAAGGGAGAAATCATTAAATATTTCCAGTGTATTTCACTTTGTTGGTTTATCGTCTATAGTATTTATTTTTTTATATTTAGTGTTCAATAATTTTGTTTCAAAAATACTCAACATTGACAGAACAATTTTATTAATGTCGGCCATATATGCAATTGTTACTTCTTTTAAGGTAATTTCAGATAGTTTTGTACGAGCACTTTTACTATTTAAAACTCAGTTGTTTGCACGACTTGTGGAAATGATTACAATCATCTTTCTTTTTTCGTTGTTCTTTTTAGTAATCGAAAAACAAAATTATACGAATTATTTAATTTCAATATTGGGAGGTTCAATTGTGTTTTGTATTATATTGCTAGCTAAGTACTTACCATACCTAACTAAGTTTGATTTTAGTTACTTAAAAAAACAACTCTCATATAGTTCGGTTTTGTTGTTTGGTTCAATCTTAGGAGCAATATATAATGTTCTAGAAAAAATGGTAATAGCTAGGTACTTGAGTGTTTTTGACTTAGGGATATATCTTGCATATTTCACCGCATCCTTAGGAATGATTGCACAATTAACACAAATGTTTGTTAATGTATTTTTTCCTTCAATAACAAAATCATCTAACAGATCTGTTTATTTAAAAGTTGAGAAAATTTTTCTTTCTCTATTTTTTCCGACATTATTATTAATATCTTGTCTGATATTTATAATAATCAATTTTTTTGGCAAAACATATGGAATGAATTATTATTATGTATTCGGTTTTGGATTATTGGCTACAATGCAAATGCTGTTAGGAATAAATTACTATATTTTTGCTTCTTCCTCAAAAAAACTATATTTTACATATGTTAAATATGTTGGTGCAATAAATTTTCTCCAGTTACTTGCATACGGAGCTATGATTTATTTTGATATCGTTTCAATTGATTTAATAATAGTAGTGTCAATGGTAAATTCAATCGCAAACATTACATTTCAAAGGAAACTGATAATGAATAAGGATATTATGATATAAAATCGACTATATTGTTGCATGGCAATCTTATATGGTGCGTGTTAACATTAAAATAAATTATCACCAAGTATCATCTTATTTACCTGAAAAGATATGAATGTAAAAAAATGTAGAATGTGTGGATCCCCAAAACTTTGGGAATGGCTTGATCTTGGGCACCATCCACATTCAGACCAGTTTAAAACATCGAGAGACGTAGAAGAAAAGACATACCCTCTTCGAGTTTGTTTATGTGAGAAATGTGGATTAAATCAACTAACCTATGTAGTTGACAAAGAAGAACTTTATGCAAAAGACTACCTCTATGAATCTTCAATTACGAAGACTGGTAATTCTCACTGGGAAGAATTCGCCGATACAGTCCTAAAGAATGTAAAAATGCCTAAAGATGGTCTCGTTGTAGATATAGGTTCAAATGATGGTACTTTATTAATGAAGTTCCAAGCAAGAGGGTTTGATGTTCTTGGAATAGATCCCACTCCAGAGGTTACCGAAATTGCTAGGCAAAGAGGCATCCCAACAATCACAGATTTTTTCTGTAAACGAGCGATAAAGGGAAAGAGAGCAGAGTTGGTCGTTGGCACAAATGTATTTGCCCACATAGACGATTTGGATGATTTTATGAATAACATTTCTGAATTACTTACCGAAAACGGAACCTTTGTTTTCGAATCTCCGTATTTTGCCGACTTTCTAGAAGGACTCGAGTATGACACGGTGTACCATCAGCATCTTTCCTATCTTTCGCTTAAGCCAATTATAAATTTTTTAGAAAAGTTTCAGATGGAGGTTTACGACATTAATCGCGTTGGTATTCATGGGGGTGGCTTCCGTGTATACATTTCTCGAAAGGGCAAATTTGAGATTAAACCAATTGTTAAGGAGATGATAGAATCGGAGTGTTGGGATAAAAAAGATCTAATTAAATTTGCAGTTGATACAAAGAATAATCGTGATGAGCTTTTTGAATTAATATATTCGTTATACAAACAACGAAAAACAATAGCTGTGGTATCTACTCCAGCAAAAGGTATGACTCTACTTAATTACAGTGGAATTGGAAAATATATATCATTTGCAACCGACAAATCAAAATTAAAACAAGGAAGATATACTCCAGGAACTTTTATTAAAATATATTCTGATGATGAGCTATTAAGTAAACAGCCAGATTATGCATTACTCTTGGCTTGGAACTTTGGTAAGGAAATTATTAAAAATAATAGTGGTTATAAGGGAAAATGGATTATCCCGATACCAAAAATACAAATAATATGATACATAAAACCCATAAGGATGAAAGAGGTATTATAAAAGATTTAATAATTGGAAAAGAAGGTGCGGCTACATATATTACGTTTGAAAAAGGAGCTATTCGAGGGAATCATCTTCATAAAAAAACCGTTCAGCATGATTTCATTCTTTCCGGAAGACTTATATGTTATTCAGGAGATAAAAAAATTATTCTTAAATCAGGAGAAATTATTACCCACTTAGCCAATGTTCCTCATGCTTATAAAGCTATTGAAAAATCAGAAATGATCTCTTTAGTAAGTGGTCCAAGAAAAGGTGAAGATTATTCTCTAGATATGTACAAATTAATAAAACCTTTGGTATGAGATGTTCAAGGCCGTCTGTTACAGAACTAGAAAAAAAGTTCGTCAACGAAGCTCTTGATTTAGGTGATATTGGCGTAGGAGAATTTATCTCTAAATTTGAGACATCCTGGGCGACATGGAACAAAAAAAAATATGGGGTTTCTTGTAATTCCGGAACAAATGCTATTTACCTTGCTTTGAAGGCTCTTAAAATTGGTCCGGGGGACGAAGTGATTGTTCCAGAGTTTACTATGATAGCTACTGCATGGGCTGTGTCATATACTGGAGCAAAACCGGTTTTTGTTGATTGTGGTGATGATCTCAATATGCTCGATACTTTTACGGTTACTGAAAAGACAAAAGCAATTATTACGGTTCCAATATATGGGAGAAAAGTTAAGGAAAGTGTGTATGCAAAAGCAAGAAATAATAATCTGTATATCATTGAAGACATGGCTGAAGCTCACGGAATAAATCCTAGAGGAGATATTGCCTGTTATTCATTCTATGGAAATAAAATTATTACCACAGGAGAAGGCGGTATGTGTATTACCGATAATGAGATGTGGGCATCAGAGATGCGGCTTTATGCAAATATGTACTTTGACAAAGAACGAAAAATGCTTCATCCCAAAATCGGTCATAATTTTCGTATGACAAACTTACAGGCAGCTTTCGGTTTGGCACAAGTGATGAGGATCGAAGAAATTCTAGCAAAAAGACGCCAAATTGAAAAGTGGTATGACACCTATATTCCAAGTAAAATGAAGATGCCTAAACGTGATGTTTTGTGGATGTATGATATTGATTGCGGTGATAAACAAGAGGAATATAAAAGTAAACTTGGAGAGATTGAGTCAAGATACTTTTTCAAACCAATGAGTATGCAACCAATGTACCTCGGAAAATATGATAATTTAAACGCATATAGGTGGTCTAAAAGAGGGCTGTATCTTCCAACATTTACCGATATGACCGAAGATGAAGTAAAAAATGTGTGCGAAAAATTATATAATTAGCAATTTAATATTTGCTTTGAATCGCATAAAAATCAAATGAAAGTAAGAATTGTGTGCTACGAAGATGTTGACACTTGGATTTTGGGTAAATTTGCAAAAAAACTTAATGAAGAGTTAACTAAACTTGGTGTAGATTCTGATATCGCAAAAGTACCAAACGGAAATGCCGATATCAACCATCACATCATTTATTTTTCTTACGATTGTCATAAAAATTCAATTGATACTCTCATGATTACGCACATCGACTCACCTTTTAAACTTAAAATATTAAAAAAACAACTCGAATCTGCCAAATTGGGAGTGTGTATGTCACTCGACACAATGCAAAAACTGATTGATTCTGGAATACCAAAAGAAAAATTATATTATATAAACCCTGCGCACGATGAGGTTATCAATCCTAGAAAAATTGTGATTGGTATCTTGAGCAAGGTTCATGAAGATGGAAGAAAACAAGAAAATATATTATTAAGATTATGCAAAAAAATAAATCCTGACGATTTTAGTTTTAAAGTAATGGGCTCTGGTTGGAATGAGATTGTAAATAAACTTAAGAGGATGGGGTTTAAGGTTGATTATTTCGAGAACTTTAACTATGACAGATACGTTGAGCTAGTTCCCACTCTCGATTATTTCTTTTACTTTAGTTTTGACGAAGGGTCGATGGCGTTCATGGATGCATTGTCTGCTGGAGTTCCCACCATCGTTACACCACAAGGATACCATTTAGATGCTATTGGAGGAATAAGTTATCCCGTCAGAACATTCGATGACATAGTTAAAACGTTCAATGATATTTCCAATAAACGCAAAGTTTTGGTAGACTCTGTTTCAAAATGGACATGGAAAAATTATGCAAAAGAACATATTCTTTTATGGGATCAATTATTATCAAACAAAAATATTGATATTCTATTGAAAAATAAGCTATTAAAAAGAAAATCTAATCCCCACAAACCAGAAAAACTTTTTAGTTATCTAAATATATTTAACAATATGTATACGATTAAAACAGCCATTTTATATCTAACACCAAATTTTTTAAAAAATATTTGTAAGAATATATTTTCTAAAATATCATGAATATTTATAAGGACTATGCAGAGTATTACGACCTTCTATATGCGGATAAAGATTATTTAAAAGAAGCATGTTTTGTCAGCAAAGTATTGTCCAAATACTCAAAGGGGAAAGGGACAATTTTGGAACTTGGTTGCGGTACTGGGATCCACGCGACCGAGTTAGTTAAAAGAGGATTTCTTGTGGACGGAATTGATTCTAGTAAGGTCATGTTGGAGAGTGCAAAAAACAGGTTCGATTACCTACCAACTGATTTGAAAAAAAACCTTTCTTTTTCTTATGGGGATATTCGAAAATATCGAAACAAAAAAAAATATGACTCAGTTGTTTCTCTATTTCATGTGACTAGCTACATGACTACTAACAAACATTTGAACGCAATGTTTGATACGGCAAATTTTCATCTCAATAAAAACGGAATATTTATGTTCGATTGTTGGTATGGTCCTGCAGTTCTCACCATTAGACCGAAAAAGAAAAATAAAATAATTGAAAATGAAAAAATTAAAATTGTCAGAACTGCTATACCAGAAATGCGTCCCAATGAAAACATTGTGGATGTAAATTATGATATTAATTTTATTGATAAACATACTAAAACAATTAATAAGATAAAAGAAATTCATTCTGTAAGATACTTCTTTATGCCAGAAATTATCGAAGTATTAAAATTTAACAATTTCGATCTCATAGACGCCTGTGAACTAATTTCTAAAAAAAAACCAGGCTTTGAAACCTGGGGGGTCTGTTTTATAGCAAAAAAATCATGATTAATGTAAAAAAATTTCTAGGTATTATTTCCGAAATTATAAATAAATTTCACGGTGAATCAAATAAAAAACCCCTCCATTATTTCAAAAACCCAATAAATAGATATATTAAGAAACCCATAACAGTATTTACGAGCATTACAGGAGACATGGATAAACTAATTGACGACCAGGTGACTGAAGGAGCAAATTTTATTGCTTTTACTGACCAAAAAAGTAAAACATGGAAGACGTTTAAGCCTTACGATAAATTTAAAGACTATCGAAGGAATTCTAGAATCTATAAAATTATTCCTCATTTGTTTTTCGATACTGAATATTCGATTTGGATTGATGGAAATGTAAGACTAAAAGTACCAGCCCAAGAAGTGATTAATAAATTTCTACAACAAAAAGATATTGCTGTCTGGAAGCATCTTAATAGAGATTGTATATACGACGAAGCAGAGGCTTGTTTAATACAAGGAAAAGATACTCCAGAGGCACTTAATGAACAAATAAGTGAGTATAAAAAACGGGGTATCCCTGCACATGGTGGTTTGTACGCGGCGACAATAATTATTAGGAGACACACAAAGAGGATTGGTGAATTAAATGAGAGGTGGTGGGCAGAATATACTAGGTATTCTCAAAGAGATCAAATAAGTTTTCCCGTTGCATTTCCTGCCGAAGAAATATGTTGTATTCCAGATGGAACAATGTGGAATAATAAATATTTTGAAAGAGTTAATCATAAAAAGTAGTTATAATCCAATAAATGAATAAGAAAAAACGCAAATATATAAATCTTGATATTGGCTGTGGTCAAAATAAAAAACTCGGGTTCAAAGGCTTAGATAAAATGAAAATGATTAATGTTGATATTGTTTGCGACCTTGAAAAAGAAAAAATACCACTTGAAGACTGTTCAGTTCAAGAAATTTATTCAATGCATTTTTTAGAACATACAAATAATTTGATCCAAGTCATGGATGAAATATGGAGAGTCTCAACTAATGGAGCAAGGATTGTTTTAGCAGTACCATATTATAATTCTATTGGAGCATTTCGAGATCCCACACACAAAAGGTTTTTTACATACAATACTTTTGATTATTTTACAGATACAGTCGTGTTCCCTTCTTATTACACAAAAGCAAAATTTATCATAACAAAAAAGAGAATATTGTTTTATCCAGCAAATTCAAACATTAGAGGTATCATTCCAAAAATATTCAAATTACCTTTTCAGCTATTTGTAAATATATTTCCCAATCTTTACGAAAATTCTTTTTTGAAAATATTCCCTGCTAATGATTTATATGTTGAATTGAAAACAATTAAATTATGAACGAAGATTTCGTTAGCATATTAATTGTTTCATATAATGCAGAGAGATATATACACAAGACAATTGAGAGTTGTCTAAATCAAACATATAAAAATATTGAGGTATTACTCCTTGATAATAACTCAAAAGATAAAACTGTAGAAATTTCAAGAAAAATTCAAAGAGAAGACAACAGATTAAAAATCTTCGTCGGTAAAACAAATTTAGGACCATACAATGGATTAAACTTTCTTTTGGATAAGGCACAAGGAAAATACATAGCCATTCAAGACCACGACGATATCTGGTATCCAGAAAAGATTATGAAACAGATAAATTTTTTAAAAAAAAATAATAAGTATATTGCTTGTGGAACTAATACCTATTATTATTACGAGTCAAAAAAAATAATGGTTTTAAATAGCTACTCACTGGTTACAAATTTTGTTGACCATACGTCACTTGTGTTTAGAAACAAGATGTTTAGATATAACACAAATTTTTTATTAGCTGACGAACATTTTGAAAAAAAGATATTGGCCTACGCGGGGAAAATTGGTTGCATTCAAACAACTCTTACTATTCACAGGATTAAGGAAGATGGAACAAATTTGTCTTCTTATAGATTTAGGATCAACTTAAAAAATATTATGGAATATTTCTTTATTAATGGCTTTAATATATCTAGTATAAATAATTTGTTATTTATGATGTTTATAAAAATTGTCCCAGAAAGCATAATTTGGAAGATGAAAAATGTGATTGCCTCAACAAAAGGAACAAGTATTAGTTTGTCAGATTTTGTATCAAAAAATCCAAAAATTGATTTTATCTAAGCTTAAAGTTCATCAATTTCCTTTGATAGAATTCTAGCAATATTATCCAGATCAAAATTAATATTTGCTTTCCGTTTAGCATTGTTTTCGACAAAACTTCTAAGTTTATGATTGGTAATTAGTCTAACAATATTATGAGAAAGTGCGTGTGAATTTTTAATCGGAACCAAAAGAGCGCTATTATCATTGAGAATATATATATTTTCCGGAATATTTGTGGCAATTATCGGAAGCCCACAAGCCATTGCTTCCAAAATGGAATTACTCATTCCCTCAAATAATGTAGGAAGGACAAAAATATTTGATATCTTTAGTAGATAGGGAACATCATCTCTTTTTCCTAGAAAAATTATGTTATTTTTCGAATCGTAAAATTTTATTTGATTCTTAAGATTTTCTTTTTCTGAGCCATCCCCAACTAATAATAGTTTTATATTCTTGTACTTTTTATAAACCTGCTCAAATGCTTCAAGAAGATATTTGTGACCTTTATTTATATGAAAATTTGCAACACAAATTATGACTTTATCAGACTGTTTGATACCTAGCTTTGTTCTTAATTTGTAGTCTTTTGGAATACTATTATAATAATCAACATCGATACCGTTTGGAATAACGATAATTTTGTTTTTCGATACTCCAATTTTGTGAACATAGAAATCTTTGACTGCTTCCGAGTTTGCAATATACTTATATACTAAACTCTTAGTAATTGTTTCAAAAAGCCTTGCTTGCCAATAGTTTTTGTGATTGTATGTAGTTCTTAAAAATGGTATTACTTTGCAATTAATAAATGATTGTACATACAGCCTCCCAATTAGATCAGCGTGAAATAAATAAGTAATTATCAAGCTTGGGCTTATTTCTTTTAACTTTAGTTTTAATCGACGATATGAGAATAAATCAACCAGACTCTTCTGATTGATATTAATAACTCTGATACCTTTTTTTTCAAATTTATCAGCCAGACCCCCTCTTCTGTTTAGAGTGACTATTATGTGATTGAATTTCTTCATAAGAGGCAGAGTTCGAAGAAGCATATTTTCACAGCCACCACTGTCTAGTGATTGAATTAAGTGGACAATTGTTTTTTTAGACATGTGTTCCAATACAAGTAATACCTGCCTCAGGATGTTCAAATGATTTTATATTATTGAGTTTTGCTTCTTTGAACCATTTTTCTATTTCTTCTGAATAATAGTAATTACTCTTTGGAGTTGCTAATACATCAAAGGCATCATTTAGCTTCATGTTGAAAGAAAAATTTTCATAATAGAAAAAGGGCATCTTTTTCAACTTTAGTGACTTACAAAATATGTTCCATAAGTGAACTATTGTTGCCGGGATGTAGCAAAGTTTGTATAAGATCGGTTTGGGAATTAATCGACTGATAACTCTAAGTGGCTCATACAAATATATGGCTCTATTATTGTTTCGACGACTGTAGACCCAGATTAACATTTTTCCATTTTTCTTTAAAACTTTGATGAGTTTTTTGAAACCCTCCTTCGGTTCTGGGATATGATGTAATACTCCAATACTGTAGGCAATATCTATCTCGTCTTTAAGTGGTAAAGCATAAATATCCGCTTGGACAATAGCAACATTCACGTATGATTTCGTCATCTCGTAGGCGACCTCGACACTATCCCCAAGATCAACTCCAAACGCCACCTTGGCCCCTCCTAGGGCCGCCCATTTTGTAAATCTACCAGAACCACAACCGATATCCAATGTTACCTTTCCTTTAAAATCGTTTTGTTTAATAAATGGCGATAAAAAGTGGTAGAAATTGTTTTTCTCAAAAGTGTTCTCTTTGTATATATTTGTCCACTCGTACGCAAAACTATCGGCAGTTTTCCGCTGATGTTTTTCAAATGAGGATTTTTGTTTTGTATCCTTTACAACACGTTTCCATTCACTCACAATATTAGGAGGAAGAATGTTTTTGTATTTATTTAAAAATGAATATTTTCTCTGAAGAATGTCGATTTTTTCTTGACCAGTCAGCATTCTAGGAATACCTCCAATAACTGGGTACCAAGAACTTTTTCCAAGCAAAACCCCATCAACAACTTCGTCTTCATCTCTATTAAATACTTTAAGTATTAGTTCTTTGTTTTCTGTTGGATCTGATAGATATTTGAAATACGATAGTTTCATGAAAAATATTCTCTAAACCATAATTCTAATGTTAGAAGTGCCCAAATTCTGGAAGAATAATTGGTGTTTGTATTCTGATGTTCTTTAAGCATCCACTTAATATACTCTTTACTGAACATCCCTCTGGATATTGCTTTGTCTGAAAGCAAAATATCTTCAGTATATTTTGCAAGGTCGTTTTTGAACCATGTTTCAATTGGAATTCCAAAACCCATCTTTGGTCTAAACATTACCTCATCTGGAACTAATCCTCGGAGAGCTTCTTTAAGAATATATTTTTTGTTGTTTAATCCTTTTAACTTCAAACCAAACGGAATTTTAGCTGTTAATTCTAGAAACTCATTGTCGAGAAATGGTGATCGACCTTCTAGAGAAGCGGCCATACTGGCAATATCCACTTTTACCATCAAATCGTCTGGTAAATAACTATTAAAATCAGCGAAAAGCGTTTGGTCTAACTTATTATCTGTTCCTGATTCATTAAACTTATCGGCAATAATTTTGTAGCTATTATTCTTTCCTATTTTTTCTTTGAATTCATCTGTATAAAGTTTTTCCTTTGAGTCGTTGTCAAAATAACAGATATAGTTCATGTATCTTTCTCGATAATCTTGATTTATGGATTTTGAAAATCGATTGACTCTATCAAAAAATGTTGACTTAATTGATCTATTAACGTAATCTGTTATGGGAATAGCCATCTTGTTGATTAATTTAAATTTGTCATACCAGAGAGCAAATTTTTGAACACTGTATCTTCCATAGCCAGCAAAATTTTCATCTCCCCCATCTCCGTTTAGCGCCACTGTAACATGCTCCTTTGTAAGTTTGCTTAGATAATATGTGGCTAATCCACTGCTATCAGCATAAGGCTCCTCGTATTGCCGTACTAACCAAGGAAGAATTTCTATCGTTTCTGGTTTGACTACAAATTCGGTATGATCGGTATTAAATTTGTCGGCAACAATCCTGGCATATTTTGATTCATCAAATTTCTTTTCTTGAAATGAGATTGTAAAAGTTTTAACTTTATTAACTGAATTCTTACTCATCAAAGCGACGACAGCACTTGAATCAATACCGCCTGATAAAAATGCACCAACAGGAACATCTGAAGCTAACATGCGAATCTTTACAGATTCATCCAATTTATCCAAAACCCTCTTCTTCCAATCAACCTCACTTAAATCTAGCTTTTCTGAGTAATCTAGTTTCCAGTATCTTTTGTTGATTAGTTTTTTTGTTTTTAGATCCAAATGTATGAAATGAGCCGGTTCAAGTTTTTTAATATCTTTAAACCCTGTAAGAGGTGAAGGTACATATTGAAGAGTTAGGTAATGATGTATGGCAAGATAATCGGGTTCCTTTTTATACTCTTTTTGTGTGAGAATCGCCTTTAACTCCGAAGCAAACATAAACACATTGTCATCAATGTAATATTTGAATGGTTTCTTCCCCACTCTATCTCTAGCACAAAATACTGTCTTTTCTTTTTCGTCATAGATGGCAAAAGAAAACATCCCTCTTAAATGATCGAGGCACTTAAAACCATATTTATCATATAGTGCCATGATTACTTCTGTATCCGAGTGAGAGTCAAACTTATATCCTATCTTTAACAGTTTAGATTTTTCGTCTAAGTAATTATAAATTTCACCATTGAATACTATCCAGTATCTTTTTAGATAATTCATTGGCTGGTGGCCTAATGGAGAAAGATCGATGATGGATAGCCTCCGATGACCTAGCCCTACTCTTCTATCAGAAGAGATGTAAACACCATCGTCGTCAGGACCGCGATGTTTAATCGACTCTGACATCTGCTCAACTTGAGAAGCAGAGACTTCTTTGTCTTTTGCAAAATAGATTTTCCCAACAATTCCACACATAGATTATCTTAACCTCCAAATCTTCACTCCACCATAATCATATTCAAGTGGATAAATATTAAACTTGTCAAGTTTGGCCCCGAAATAATTCACATCGCGCCACCACTCTCTCGTTGAGTATATTCCTTCAAATTTGTTTGATGAATACATTACATACGTAGGAGAGTGAAAAAATATTAAAGATGGGTAACAAATAGATTTGAATCTTTTAATTTTTGCTCTTGCATCGTTTACATATACAGAAAGACTCTCTACATTTCCATAAATAATGTCAAAATCTGATAATAAGCTTTTTACTTTGTTTATTTCTGATGCAACAATATCTGATTCACATATATTTACCTCATTTTGTTCGATAATATTTTCTGACAAAAAGAAATCCTTGTTTGGGGATATTAATTTTCTTTCTCCAAAAAACCATATTATTTGATTGTTTGCTTGCTGACTTATAAATATTGATTCTTTTGGGGTATTTGTTTTTATCCACTCTGCTGCTTCCATTTCCTCTGGTGAAGTCAAGGATTTCTTACCCACTGCGACAACAAAACTACCATAAATTGAAATTATGATTAAAAATACAATAAAGATATTTGTTATTTCTGATAATTTAATTTTTTTTAAGAAATAGGCAGTAAAAAGCAAAATTATTACATCGAAAAACACCCAAGACCTTTCAGGCAGTATTCCAATATTCATTCTAGGAAGAATTTCCGATAATGAAAAAAATATAATTCCAGCAAAAAGTAATGACGTTTGAATTTTAGTGAGTTTACGTATCTTTGTAAATGAAATTGAAAGTATAAGTATCCATCCGACTATGATTGGTGAAAGATAATAACCGTAATACATGGCTATCGATTTCCATCCTATCCATGCAACAAACATATTATCAGCAGAAAGATCCGTACTCAAAAACCACCACTTCCAGCTAAAGTTATTTATCAAATTACTAATGACTTTATTCACTAAGCCAATTGCGTAGCTTACAGAAAAAATATTGGAGTAAGCGATCCATCCCAATAGCAAAGCAACAAGACAAATCAAAAATATAATTAATTTGTCTTTTTTATCTCCATTAATCAAATATTTAATAATTATTTTTGCAACAGAAAACAAAACAATTAATACCAAAATTGCAAATAGTTCATGATACAAAAGTCCCACAATAGAAATCCAAAAAATTACTATTAAATCACGAAGATTTTTTTTCGTAGAAAAATATGTATTTAGGAAATAAAACAGTATTGGCATAAGAATCAACAAAATACTTTGAGCCCTAGGTATATCAATTTCCATATTGATTACTGGCACTGCAAGGGTGCTAGCAAGAAGTAATCCTCGTAAGAATTTATCTTTATTATCTTTTGTAAAAAGATATACGGAAAAAAGTAAACTTGATTGGGCAATAATCAAAACTATTGGGAATAATACATATGGATCGACAGAAGAGACTACTGAAAAAATAGTCAATGAGGCATTGAATAGTGGTCTGTAGCTAGAGACAATTGAACCGCTGATCAAATTTTCTCTGACACTGACGATATTACTGTAACTATCCCATTCCGGAATGGTGAAATATATTGAGTAAAAAACAAGATGTAAAGCAAGATAAGCAAGGAACCAAAAGAATATTCCTTTTATTTTTAATTTTCCAAATTCGAAGATTTTCTTTTTTGTTAGTAAACCTAAGCCCAGCCAGACAAATGTCAAAACTCCTATTACAGAATAATAATTAATATCAAGTTTGAGTAAATTTAAAATGTAAAAAAGAGGAGTGATGATAGTGAAGAAGGATACCAACCAAGACAGCCACCTTCCGGACAATCCATCTTCTCTTTTCCAAAACAATCGACCTATCATGTCGGTAGCACCGATTAAAATTAGAAATCCTAATATACCTTTTAATATTTCTATCATTTATTTAGTAGAGCAATATATTTATCAATCGAGGTATCCCAGCTAAACTTGTATTTTACTTCTTCCCTTGCTTGATTTCCCAATTTGGTTCTCAATTCTTTATTATGTGCTAACTGTGCAATTTTATCAGCGAGAATACTTGAATTTCTGGCAGGAATTAGTATTCCGGAACTATCGCTGATGATTTCTTTTGTTCCACCAACATTGGTAGCAATAATTGCCTTACTGCAGATAGCTGCTTCGATAACGCTTGTGGGCAGACCCTCAGTGTAGCTAGGATTCACGACAATATCACTTGTTTTTAGAATACCAATTAGTCCTTCTTTGTTTTTTTGACCAAAGAAAATTACTTTGTTTGCTATCTTTAAATCTTTTGCTTTTTCTTCTAAATTTATTTTTTGAGGACCTGAACCAACTATGAATAATACCCAATTATTAATTTTTAATTTTGATACTGCTGACAACAAATCAGGCACTCCCTTTCCGTCTATTAATCTGCCTGTGTAGACAATTTTTACTAGATCTTTGAATTTATTTAAAATTCCTTTGTCTGGTGCAATATTTTCTATTTCATCAATCTCGATGCCCCTGAAAATTACATGGTACTTCCTATTGGGATATATTTTTTTGCAAAACTCAGCTGAAGCCTTGGAGTTGGCAACTACAATGTTGGCTTTCTTGAGAATTAATCGACCACAAGTATTGTCAAATAGTTTGGCGATAAATGAGTGAAGCTTGTTTGAAAGTTGAACGAAGTCTGAACCATGCTCTATATGCATCCATTTTATTTTTCTTTTTTGAGAGTAAGTAAGTGCCATCAGGGAAGTAAAAAAGAATCTGGTTCGAGAGATAACTAAATCAAAATTTTTTTTATATAACTCATTTATCAAATTTCGATAATCTTTTTGCCAGAACTTCGGCAAAAACCAATTGGGTATTAATTCGAAGGCTGGGAATCTAACAATGTTAACGTTTTTATAGCGAAGATCTCTTTCAGGAGTATCTATAGGCAATCTGGGAGTAAAAACCGTAATCTCATATCCCCTTTTAGATATGAACTTATTAAACTCGTCTGCATGACTTTCTAAACCACCGACATGAGGAAAATAGTAGGGACAGAATACTAAAATTTTCCCAAGAATTTTCATCTCTTCTTATTTTTGGTAATTTTCTTCACTGCCATCTTCCTTACCAAAATTTCAACATTCTTTTGTAATCTATTTGTTCGAACATGATTCTGAAACATAACGTAGGAAATAATGGCAAGAGCAGCAAAAGTTGCTAAATCAAATAGTCTAACGAAAAATAAATTGTTGACCAATGGCTCTATTAGTTTGGGGAAAAAAGTAATGAAAAGTAACCCACCCCAGATAATCACCCAAACCAGAGCACCTTTTGAACCTATTTCATTTTTCTTCCAATATAGAAAAACATTGTAGAGCATCAAAAAAGAAAACACAAAAACCAGAAGTTGAACGCCTATTATGGACATAACTATATTCTATCTTACTTATTGACCGTTGGCTTTTCGAAACACCTTGTTAACCCTGTCCATGGCTTTCATGAGTTTAGGCTCAAAACCCATTTTTTCAGAGTCGTAAATGATCGCCTTTGTGTCTTTAGGGAAACACTTGCCTCCGTAACCTCTGCTTTCGGGAAAAACAAGGGTGTGATTTTTGTTTATTCTTGGATCTGCAAGCCAACACTCTCTTAGCTCGTTGTAATCTACTCCATATGTCTTCGCAATATCGAACCATTCGTTACAAAAAGTAACTTTCATGGCAAAAAAACTGTTTTCCATATACTTTGTAAGAACTGCGGTCATCAAATCTACTTGGAAATATTGAGTATCGACTCCCATTCTTCTTTTGAATACATCTACGCAAAAAGACGTGTCTTTTTTTTCTCCACCGAATACTTGCCAAGTATGTGCTTCCATGTTCGCGGGATCTGGGTATTTCCAAGCTGGCGTAAAGTATTTTGATTCACCCATGTATTCAGGGCTAAAAACAAATTTCTTGAACTTTTTACCTAATTCTGCCATCTCACTTGGAGGCATAGTTGACTTTACAAGAATTACCCCTTTGAAATTGATTTCTTTTGAAAGCCAAGTAAGAGTATCCCTTACGAGACTAGTATCTGCTTTTCCATTTGCAGTTTCGTTTGTAGGAACACTGATAACGGCTAGGTCTAGATCTTTGAAACTATTTTTATCTGTGAAATTGTATTCCTGTGCACTCATCTCTGAGGCGAACTTTTTACCTTCTTCATTAATGAATGGATCATAAATCGCAGCAACCTCAGATTTGAACAATCGATGAATTCCCTTACCTACAACTCCATATCCAATAATGCCTATTTTGTACATGAGCCTAATTATAGTACCATCCAGGGATTTGTAATAGTATTTTTATTGCATCAAAAAGAGAGACTCCCTTGTATTTATCAATATAAATTGTATCTACCTCTATCTCTTTATAATCGAGATGGTTTTTTCCTACCCTTGTGGCAATTTCTGTTTCAACTCCATATCGTGTAGAACGCCACTTTATTTGTTTGTAGACAGACTTATTGAATCCTAGATAGCCACAAAGAAATTCTTTTCTATTGATATCAAATAGAAACCTCAAAATGCTTTTGGCAATAATATTCCCCCATTTTCTGACAAAAGGCATTTCACCATTTAGCTTTCTATAACCAAAAACTAAATCGTGGTTAATTAATTCTTTCTCGAAATCTCTGAGGTGTTTAGGGTTATGTTGGCCGTCGGCGTCGATAAAAATTACAGCATCAGCTTTTAGTTTCCATGCCATAGACACTCCGGTTCGCATTGCAGCACCCTTACCGAGATTTATTGCATGAGACAAAAGGAATACTCTTTTGTTGTTTTTAAATTTTTTGTTTAATACTTTCCAAGTATCATCTGTCGAACCATCGTCAATAACTACTAAATCATTATTTGTATTCTTTAGAACTCTATTGATAGTATCAACTGCTCGAAAATTTTCATTGAAAGCCGGAATGATAATTATTGTTTTCACTTTGGATTGTTCTTAAAAATATAAATGTTGAAGGCACCTTTTTGGAGAACTTCGATTGGCTTCAGTTCTGATTCGTATTCTCTATCTTCCATAATAATTATCTTATATTTTGGAACTTGATCCGAAGAATTTTCATTTAGTATCCATCCAAAATATTCATTTGCTTGGCATTTAATCGGAAGACGCCCATAAATCCTGTACATAAAACACCATCCGGCGTATTGGGGGTAAGTGGAACCACCGATTTCGGGTATTTCAACAGAGAATGATTCATCATTTATGACGCTCATTGTTTCAGATATTATCTGACTTCTGACAGTGAGACCGAACCTTGATTGATTGATGGTCAATACGGCAAAACTGTTGATTAGAATATAACCTCCCAACAATATTGTTGAAAGTCTTAATGGTATTTGAGAAAGAAATAATCCAACGATAATTGCAAATAAAGCAAAGAAACTAACTAAAAAATATTCACAACTGGGACTGGGATAAAAAAGAAAGGCTGCAAGTATCGATAAGGTAGTAAAAAATAAAATGCGTAAATTCTTTTCTCTTTTTTGTTTTATAAATAGCCATCCCAAAATAATTGTTGAAATAACAGATAGTTGCCAGTAACCTTTTGTCATGCCTGGGTGGACTCCTAAGAGCATTTCGTCTTGGATGGTCGTATATGGCTTGATAAACCAGAAACGACTTAAGGCTGTACCGATTGATCGATAATTTCCAGAGATAACAGAGGAGTCAAATGACAAGCCATCTTCTTTTGAAGAAAATACGTAGCGAACAGGCCCTAATAGATTGTCGAAGTTGTGACTAATATCGAAAACGATCATCGGAGAAACGATAATAAGATATGCGGATATAGATAAAAACCATGATTTAAGAGAAATCTTTTTGATATTTTTGAGAACGATAAATAGAACTAACGGCCAGAAAGCGACGAGAGATAAATGAATATGCAGAGAGATCGCCATCAAGGCGGAAGTCAGGACAAACCAACGAGAGTCCTTGTCGGCTTTGTAGAGTGAGTATAGAAGCCATACCGAGATAAATGGAATTGGTGTAGGATTCCAGAAACGTCGATCGAATATATTCATAAGTGCTGAAAAACCATAGATAAGCAGGGCGAAAGTGGCTGCCTTTTTAGAGAATATTTTGGAGGTGATGTAATAGATGCTGAAACTGGTGGCTATACCCAGAAGAGGAGAGAAGATAGCCAGACTAACCAAATCCCCTCCTGAAAGCTTAAAGAGAATGGCATTGAGATAAGTAAAGGCGGGACCAAGATAGAAACCAAAATTACTGGCGCTAACGCCAATCCAGATAGGGTGGAAATTGAGCACTTGGGACCAAGCGAGAAATGCTTGGTATTCTTCGTCGAAGTTAAAACTAAACCAGTCTACGGCATTCCAAAGACGAAGAGCACAAAAAGCTACTATCAGAATACCAATCAATACTTTTGTAAAATTGAGCTTTGGCTTGGCCATAAGTTAGTTTATCATTTTGGTTTTTGTATCCAATAGATTAAGACCAGTACCGGCAACATAATATATGCCAACATAACTCCACGAGGATAATAACCAGTGGTAACTAAAGGTAGATGTGCAAAAACGAAAAATATAAATAGACAAAACATGACTGTCTTAACTGATAGTCTGACCTTCTTAGAACAAAAGACTTGGATGAGAAAAATTCCAAACAATACTAATACTGAAATATCTATCCCCGAAGGAATCATAATTTTGAAATTTTCAAAAATATTTGATTGGGAAACCATGGCTGCTGTGGTGTTTGATTGATAATACTGTGCAGCTGAGCCAATATTTAGGCCACCCATAACGGCATTGAGCACTATGAGAATCAAAGCAGTTCCTGATGGGATAAGGAATCGAATAATTTGTTTGAATTCTAGTTTGTTTCTTATTAGAAATATCAACATAAAATATGGAACAAAATATATTAAATTTGGAGTTCTAAACATCAAAGTCATTGCCCAGATAATTCCTGAAACGACAAACCAAAGAGTGATTTTTGTTTTTTCTATAAACGGCAGTAATGCTAGCCATGAAATAGCAAGAAGTGCTAGAGGCCATGTATAGACTTCGGACAGAGGAACCATACTTCGTATAAAGAGACTGTTTACATGAAGATACAGATACCAATAAACACTTGAAAATAATACAACAGTAGTAAATGTTTCTAAAACGCTTGTTTTCTTTTCATATATGAATATGCAAAAAAGTGCAGTCGACATGAATAAAAGCAGACTGGATTGAAGAATCCAGTATGAAAAGGTATCTAAAAATATGTTTCCATCACCGAATGCGACCATGGTTAGGGATTTGAAATATAGAAATAGAGGCTTAGAGGTAACTACTGTTGGCTCTACAAATAGGGTTTTATTTTGAGCAATATCTCTGGCCCAAGAAAAATATGTAAGCTGATCATGGCCGACCAGATAAAGCTCTGTTCCATCCCGTAAAGATGGAGATACTAACAACAAGGATGGAAAAATAACAATGAACATCCAAAGAAAAATAATTATCGATTGGCTTTGACCAATTTTGATGAGATTTTGGAGTAGTTTACGAATAATGCCAGAAGAATAAATAATTATTAAAACGAAAAAGGCAATTTTCATTATTACCATGTTGTTGTCTAGAGCAAAAGCGTTTTTGGAGAACTTAAGGAATCCTGTTCCGACAATCTTTAGAAGAACAAAGGCTATAGAACAATTTATCGCGATTTTAAAAATGTCAGAAATAATATTCCTTATTGAGATTTGATGACGAATAAATGATAAGGATTTTATAAAAGCATTTGAAACCAAAAAACATATATATATTCCGAAAAATATTAATAGTGAAATATATCCGAATTTTCCGATTAATTGAAAAAGTTTTGGTTGGAAAAAATCTGTAGATACTATTTTTTGAGTGTTATTATCGTTTATGAAAAGTGATATCTTTGCCTCGGATTCAGAGATTGAATTAACATTGAAACTTCTGGCACAGTCTAAGAAATTATCTTTATCGTTATTACACTCATAGTTTGAAAATGATAAATCAAGACTATCATCTGAAAAATTATCTATTTTAATTTCTTTTTCCTCTTTGGAAAAACCATGATTTGTATTTCCTATAGATACATTACCTTGGTATTTGATTGTAAACGAGATACTGTCAGAACCTGATTTTTCTCGTAATAACTTAATTTTTTGAGAGTTTAAATAGAATGATGATGTGAAAGGATATTTGTTTTCAAGGCGATACTCTTCCCAAATTGCGGAGTTACTTTTACTTTTTCCATAAACATTGTAGGACAGGCTATTAAAACCACTTAATCTCCATTTTTGGGAACTTGATGAGGAGTTAAAATCTATTTCTCTTTCATATCGAGAAATCGATGAATTCTTGAACGGGAAATCTAGTGAAAACATGCATTCATCAGAAGCATTTGGAAGCCTAATACATGTTGGAATGCCATATGTTACTCGACTAAAATAGTTTGACCCAATAATTAGTCCTAAAAAAATTATCCAAACAAATTGGAATTTGAAAAAGTATTTTGGAAAAACAATACGAGACATTTTGGACCAGAGTAAAACAAATAGAACCAGAAAAAGCCAGGACATAATTACCCAGAATGTTGTCAACTCAACCACTGAATGTAGATTAAAAAACATCTGGTTTATTAGTACGGAGGCTAGACTAACTTTTTAATAATTGGAATTTTTTTAATGAGATAGATACTTAAAAAGCTAAAGAACACACAAAGAACAATTAGTCCACCTAACCACAAAATGTAATTTGAAGAAAAAGCAGAAATAAAGAAATTTGTATTTTTGAAATATAGTAACCAAAGAGGATGAATTAAATAAACTCCTAATGATAATTCTGAGAGAGATGCAATTTTTTTGAATGATGAAAGTCGCTTATTACTTAAATTGATAACAATATAGAAGAGAAAATTTGCAGCAAGAATTACAGGGACTGAAAAATGCTTTACAAAAACCAGAACCATTTCTTGGCTCGTGTAAAGAAAAAATGTTTTTCTTGTTATCAATACGCCGAGAAATAGTAACAGAGATGATAATGCGATCAATAATACTGGGTGTTTAGGTGGTGATTTTTTTCCTATCCAGTATCCTGCTATGTAATAGCCTAGATATGGGAGAAACCAGTTAAAAATATTGCTAACCTGAGGAAATCCAAAAAATGAATAAAGAATTAGATAAGCTGCAGAACAAAGAAAAAGAAAGGGAACAATAATATTTAGATTCTTGTTTAATACGTATTTTTTAATTAATGGAGTAAAGAGATAAAGACCAAACATAACATTAATAAAATACAGATGATACTCTGTTCCCGAGCGCCAAAGATTGTCGATAAAATCAAGAGGATTTGCAAGAGACGCCATCCCTTTATTTAGTACGTAATAGACTAGACACCAAAAAATGTAAGGAATTAAAATTCTACTCAGCCTTCGACGATAAAATTCTTTTGGATTATTAGATAAATCTGAGTTTAATAAAAAATATCCACTAATCATGACAAAGACAGGAGTCCCCCATTTAAGCATCCAGTTTAGGCCATTGGTAATTAACCACCAATGATAGCCAACCAAATCAAGCTTGTAATAGATTAGAGAGGTAACATGCATGACAACAACTGCGGTCGCGGCAATAACCCTAATAAGATCGGCTGAAATCTTTCTTTCTTTTTGGCTTGTTTGTATCTGTGTAGTCAATTTTGTCTTTTAGCCAATAAAGTAACCCCTTGTAAAGAAGCCGATGGAAAGTATGGAAAGAATGATGCAAAAGGCGTAGTAAATATAACTGACAAAAGGATGGCGCTTATCTAGCCAAGAAGCTAAGAAAATAAACATAGGAAAGAGAACTACAGCGTATCTAGGAAGACTTGAGAGAGTACCGGTGAGAGTAGGTAGAATGTAAGAGAAGGAACAAAAAATCCAGTACGAGGGACGGATTTTTTTGATTGAGAAGATGAGAAGCATAAGAATCAATAATCCAACAAGGAATTCTAGAATGACAGAGAAATAGGTGGAGCTCCAAGGGTCGACTGTAAAAATCATCTTGATGTATCGGTAAAAAACTTGATAGAGAAGAATCAGCTTGTCTGTAGTTCGGCCCGGAACGTAGTGCTGATAATTAATGAAGAAGAAGGCGTCCCCTGTCATGCGGAACTGGTAGTACATATAGGAGAGCAAGCCGATGGGAGGAGTAGCAAGCCAGAGAATCTTGGGCTTAAGGAAGGTCTTTATCCCCTCTCCATAAGTGTTGAAATACTCGATGATGAGAGCAAACCAGATGAAGATGCCTGTGACTCTTGTGGCCGATAGGATTGCGGCTGCGATACAGGCTAAGGGGAAATTCTTTTTGCGAGCGAAGTAAAAAGATAGAACAGCAAGAAGTAAAAAGGTAGACTCGTTGTAAACACTGCCGAAATAAAATGATGTAGGAAAAATGAGGATGAGAAATAGCGTGTATTTAGCAATCTTTGCCGAGTAATCAAGCCTTATCAGCTTGTACAAGAAAAAGAGGGCGAAAATAAATGAGAGACTGGATACAATGAGGCCGGAGACGGTAAAATTTCCGATCAATGGATTGATTTGCTTTATGAGCCAAGGGTAAACTGGGAAAAAAGCGTAGACCTTGTCTGTTTTGGTTAGAGTGCCGTAGTCGTATTTGGCAATGCTTTGATAGTGAAGGCCGTCGAAATTGGACCACATGGTAAGCAGATCACCAGTGGACGCTTTTGGAGTGAGATTGGTGAAAGTAGTGCTGGGTTTGAGAACGAACATGGCGAGAACAGCAACAAGAAAAATGAGAGTGCGCCAGATGAGGAATTTTTTGAATATGTTTCCGAGAGACATGGTTAAGATTGATTATATCGCTTGGAGATGTTTTGGGTGGAGAGGATTTGATTTCGGGTATTGTTTGGTGTTAAATGAATGTATGGGAAAATATATTGTTCGTAGATACGAAAATCTAAACGGTAAGGATCTTATTAAGGAATTCTTTTTAAAATGCTCTACGGCTCAACAAGCAAAAATATCTCGTCAAATATTTCATCTTGAGTTTTACGGTATCTCGAGACTAAATCCAACTCTTAAAAAAGTTGCTGGAACAAATTTATGGGAAATGAGAAGCCTTGGAAAGGATAATATTAGAATATTCTGTGCTCAGGATAATAATTCAATAATTTTATTGCACATAATTATTAAGAAATCACAAAAAACAAGTCAAAAAGATTTATCAATTGCAATTAAAAGATATAGTGATTTATTTGATTAAATATATCTTTTATGATATATTAACTTTATGAGAAAACTAAAATTATTTTCTGACCTATTTAAAGAGATGTTGCAAGATCCCGAATTCAAAAAGGAGTGGGAGAAGCTAGAACCTCAGTATCAACTTGAACACGAAATTATTAAGGCGAGAATTGAAAGCAAATTGACTCAAGAGGAATTGGCTAAAAAAATGGATACTACTCAAGCAGCAATTTCCCGAATTGAGTCTGGCTCAGTAAGCCCTTCAATTAATACCGTCAATAGAATCGCGATGGCTTTCGGGAAGAAATTGGAAATTAGATTTGTGTCGCCTGATTAACTTTGCGATAGACATCTAGCGTGGCTTTGGCTGTTTTGGACCATGTGAACGTATCGGCTTTGGCCTTGGCTATTTCGATTTGATTTTGTTTTTCTTTGGGGGTGAGTGAGAGAGCTTTTTTGATAGCTTTTTCCATAGACAGTAGCTTTCTAGGATTGAAAGTGATGGCTCCTTCGTGATAGATCTCAGGGAGACTGCTGGTACTGGAGCTTGCGACCAAGCAACCTGCAGTCATGGCTTCAAGAAGTGGTAAACCAAAACCTTCATAAAGTGATGGTTGGACATAAAGAGTGCTTAATCTGTAGAGAGCACTGAGATCTTCATTTGATACAAAGCCTGGCAGTATTAGATGCTTGTAGACCTTGAGGCGAACCATATCGATAAGCTCGGGGTGAACTGGTTCTTTGATTTCTTGGAGCATTCCTTTGCCTACAATCACGAGAGGAATATCTAGCCTATCTGTGACTTCGGCGAGGGAGGGAAGATTTTTATTAGGATTTGGGCCGCCAGCAACGGTGAGAATGAATTTGTTGGGGAGATTGAGTCTTTTTTTGACCTCTTTTAATTTTTCTTCGGAGATGTCTTTTTTATAAATCTGGTCGATGGCGAGTGGGGTGACAAAAATCTTTTCCGAGGGGACTCTGAAGATTTTTTCGATATCGTTTTTGGAGCTAACTGAGTCGGTGATGATGGCAGAAACTGACTGGAGTGAGAGCCATTGTCTGGCTAGGTTTATCGTACCCTTGATGCCTTTGGGGTAGCGACTGGATAGAACTAGAGGAGTGAGATCGTGGATGGTAACAATGGTGGGCTTTTCTTTTTTGAGCGGAAGAGTGGCGTAGAAAAGATCGAAGAAAGGATAGTGAATGATATCGGGATTTTTGTCTGTAAGAGTCACATCTGACAATTTCTCAAGTGCCTTGGCTAGATTGTCGGCATAGAAGCCAACTCCCCTACCTTTAGAGTGATCACCGCTGTTTAGAAAAACTTTGATTTTATTCATTAGTTATATGGGAATTATAGTATAAAATTGAGTTTAGATTGAAAAAAGTAATATTGATTTGTTTTTTGATCTTCGGCGTTTTTCTTAGTGTTTGTTTTGCTGCTTTTTCTTATATTTTTATTGACGAACCTTTGCTTATCATGCTGGGGCAGAGTAAACCAGTGATTTTGGATTTGGTTTCCTCACTTCACAAATATGTGTCTCTTGATTTGGCCAATATGATTGGCTTGGCTATCTTAATATTACTTTGTGTAATTGCCTTGATTTTAGTCATGTCAAAAAAGGCGGTGAGCATGAGACTGGTCTACTTATCTATCTTTATCCCTGCGATTCTAGTATTTGCCTACCCTATCTTAAGCCGCGATATTTTTAGCTATATGTATTATGCCAAGATGGTTTTGATACAACATCAAAATCCTTACCTTGTGGCGCCAATGGCGAACTGGGGTGTGGATATGTGGGTTGGATTTCTTCATAATGTGGAACGAGTTTATGTATACGGACCAGTGGCACTTCTTATAAATCTTGTACCTATGGCTTTGATCGGAGCGGAGCGATTTTTGGTAAATATGTATGTACTAAAAGCTGTTAGCTTGGCGTTTTTCTTGTTTGGAGGTTGGTTGTTTTTACGAATTAGTAAAAACCGTAACTTGGTATTGGTGCTGTGGTTACTCAACCCTTACATAATCAATGAATTTTTGATTAATGGTCACAATGATCTTTTTATGGTTGTTTTCTTTTGGCTGGCAGTATATCTAAAACAAAAGTCAAAAACAGTTCTTTCTCTACTGGCTTGGGCTTTGTCTGTGGCTACCAAGTATGTTTCGGGAGTGCTACTACCGGTATTTTTTATGCCAAAAAAACTGCAGAGACTGTTTGGACTGATGGCAATTGTAGTAATCGGAGGATATTTTACCTATCACGGATACTTGCCTTGGTACTACTCTTGGATGTACTTCCTCTTGCCTTACCTCAAGCTTAATAAGATGCAGATTATCTCGCTTCTTTACTTACAGCTTGCCTTAGTACTGACTTACTCTGGATTTTTACAAAACGGACTTTGGGGGACATACTCTAGTAGCCAGATAATTGTAGCTATCGTGAGATCAGTCAAAATATTTACACCTTTATTTGTAATCGCTACAGTTTATCCCTTCTTTATGGAAAGACTCAAACTTCGTCGACCTTCTTAAGTTCCCAGAGCTTCATGTAAGAGAAAGCGTGATGAAGACCAGAGTAAAGTGAGAAAACAAAGCCTGGGAATCCATCCAAGAAACCACGATGGCGGAAATAGAGAGTGATGAAGGTGCCTGCTGGTTTGAAAAATAGAAAACTAATGGTGTTTAACAAATTAACTTTGAGTCCTTGCTCGTTGTAGAATCTGGCCTGCAGACTAGAGTAGCGATTTTCTCTAAGTAAGTATCTGCTGAAGTCTGGGGTGGCGTAGTGATCGAGATCTGTTTTGAGCCAGCCTACCACTCCATCTACTTTCATCTGCTCATGAACATCTTTGGCTGGAAGAGTGGCTTTGCCTTTTTGAAAAAGCCTAATGACTGGGTCTGGGTACTGTCCTGTGTTTTTGAGGTATCGGGTGAGAAAAAAGTTTTTTCTGGGAAGCCAGTAAGCCGAGGCTGGTTTTTCAAGTTTCTTGGGTTCTGGGAAAATCTTGACTATTTTGTTTACTTTTCTTCTAAGGGGACTGATCCAATTGTCGTAGCCTGTGTACTCTCCTTTTAAGAGACTGATTATTTCATTTTTCATCTGCTTAGTAATTCTTTCGTCGGCGTCTAGCTGGAGAATCCAGTCTGATTTGGCTTTGGCGATGGCTTTGTTTTTGGTGATGTGGAAAATTTGCTCGTGGGGCTCACTGAACACCTTTGCTCCTAAACCCTCGGCTAACCCTTTGGTTTTGTCGGTACTTTGCTCGTCTACTATGATGATTTCGTCTACCCAGCCTTTGACGGATTTGAGACAGTCAACAATGTTTGACTCTTCGTTGAAAGTGGCTAAAACAACTGAGATGGTTTGAGTTTTATTTTTCATTTGGTTGAGGAAAACTTGAACATAATATCTCCTGAAGGTGATTTTATCGTGTTTATTAGTTTTGTATCATCGACTTTTTCTTCGGCAGAGATGAGAAGAGCATTTGGAATTTTCATATCTTCCTCGTAGTTTATGGCTCTGAATTCATATTTACCCAACTTTCTGCCTGTAGAAAAACCGTATTTATCTGGATCGGAATATTTGATGTCTTCTTGAAGCCTTTCTGGAGAATATTTAGTGAAAAAGGCAATTAGGATGTATGGCTGATCATAACGATCGGAGATAATTATTTTGTCGTACTTATCGTAGTTCTCTTTTGTGTATTCGGCAATTTGATCGAAGCCATATTGCCAAGCAAAAGGAAGCCTCTCTGGATACTCAACATAGTACATATTGAGGTAGCGGGTGAAGTTGTATGAACAAATAGCGACAACAAGAACAGTAACAAGGATAAATAGTTTGGGAAGATTCTTTTTTATAAATTTGAAAAATTCAAACAAACCTACTGCTGTAATTATGCTTAGTGGAATCGCCATGTTTTGGGCTCTTAGGGCGTGAGGAGACTGATAAGTAATGGAGGCGGCAAGAGGAGCAATCAAGAGCCAATAAAGTAAAACAAATTTACCTTTTGAATCAAACCTTAGAATATTTAAGATTCCAAGAAAGAAAAATGGTAATAGAGAAAGAAGCGATTGACCCATCTCGGGAACTTTGCTTCTGGCTATTGCATCACCATTGGTGAAGAGAAAATCCGGAGAAAAATGACTCAGATAATTGTGAGTAAAGCGCATGCCATAAGTGAAGTATTTGTTATGGAATATATTTGTCCAACCTCCTGCACCTTTGTGTTCATTTCGGAAATTTTCAGCTTCCCATACTGGGCCATTATCAGAGAAGATAGATACACCTGAGAATCGAGACTGACCCGCAGTTGAAAACATTTGAAACACAATAGGAAGTGCAAGAACAATAGATAATACAAGAGCAGAAAGAGTAATTTTGAGATTTGTTTTTGAAAAAAGCCTCTTTACTTTATCAAAGTAGATGATGGCAAAGACAATAAAAAGAACTGGGGAGATAATTCTGGCTGAGTGATAAGTGTACAGAGATAGAACTGTGGAAATTCCAAAGACAAAAAGATATTTTGGTTTTTCAAATGATTTGAGAAAGAAAATGGTGGATAAGAGAATGAAGAAAGTGGCGACATTTACTTCCCAACCTCCTCGAGAAAACTGTAGATGCCAAGGAGAAGTGGCGAGGACAAGGGCTGCAATCTCTGGTAAATATTTTCTTTCAGAAAATAAACGTTTGGTGAGTAAAAATATTAAGAAAACACTAGCAATGCCAAGAAGAGCACTGGGGAGACGAACTGACCAGACAGAAAGACCCATCACTTTGACAAAGGGAAGGACGATATAAAAATATAGTGGTGGTTTGTAATCATCAAATGATCTAAAGACCAAAGGCCAAGCGACTCCATGCTCGTCTTTGCCTGTTTCAATTAAAGACCAAGCGTTGTAACCTATGGCTGCTTCGTCGGCATTGAGACCAGCTGGATGAATGTCAAGAAATGCAAGACGCAAAATGGCGGCGAGAATTAGAATGGCAATAATTAGTTTATTTTTCATCTGTTTTGGTTTTTACTATTCTGTAGGCAACGAACCCGTCGGGGAATTTAATTTCTTCAAATCTTTCTATGGCAGGATTATTTTTGTCGAACTCGTTTTTTATGTTTCCGATGGTGCCAATAAAAGTAGTATTTTGCTGGTTAGATATTTCGCTGTCACTAAACTGATGAAACTCGATATTATCTAGCTTGGCAACATGCCCGACGTCAAAGCCCCCACTAATAAAGGAGTTTTGTCTTTGATAGGAGGCGGGATCGTAACGAGAATAAAAAAGGTAGAAAATGTATGGCTGACCATTAACGTCGGTCATAACTACAATATTTGATTTGTGATCATTGATAAAGCGAACCGCCTCCTTGTAGCCGAACTGGAACTCATGGGCATAAGTATAGTTTGCATGAACTAAGAGCAAGTCCACCATATATATAGTAGTGACTAAGGTGAGGAGAGAAATAAGAATAAATAGTGACTTTAATTTAGTAAAGGCGAAAAAGAGTCCTGAACCGATGATAATTGATAAGGGAATAACCATAAATAAAGTTCTTACTGTGGAGTACTCCGAAAGAGTGAGGGCTCCAGGGATCGGAGAGAGTAATAAAAGCCCGATGATAAGAACACTGATTCTTTTGTTGGCGAATCTCATAAGGAATACAAGGCCCAGAACTAGAGCAATAAAATCAAATGGTTGAAGAACTCCAAGATTTGGAAAATGTCCCCTCTCATTGACTGTCATACCTTCGTAGAATAGAAGTTTAGGAGACAAGTGATTTAGGTAACGACCAGCAATAAGACGAGTCATTAACTGAGGTTTGTTTTCTATGATGCTCGTTGATATTTCTGGTTCGTAGGAGAAAATACTAAGTCGTTTTAACCTGTTCCCCGCATCACCAAAAGACGAGGAAATAAAAATTGAAAGTACAGCTGCCACTGCAATAACTGTAATAGTGATATTAATTGGTTTTTTGAAGTACTGCCCTAGCTTGCTGAAGAAACTTTCTCGAAATACGATAATGATGAAAAGAATCAGAAGAGGGGTGAGCATCTTGGCTGCTTGGTAAGTGATGAGGGTTAGAACCGCCAAAATTATTGAGTAATTTAGGAATTTTCCGGACTTTATATATCGAACTAAAAAGTAAATTGAAAAAAGGAGCATGGTGGTAAAAACATTGGATTCCCAAGCACCTCGGGACAGATGAATATGAAGTGGCATGATGGCAAGGGCGAGGGCTGCGAACTGAGCTAAAAGAGATTTCTTCTTCTCATCTTCAAACAGCTCTCTTGTTAAAAGAAAAACACCAAAGATAGCTAGTATTCCAAATAGGACACTTGGTAGACGAACAGCAAATTCGGAAAGACCAAAAATGGCAATAGAGGGAATAGCTAAATAAACATATAACCCTGGCTTGTAATCGCCGAAGCTTTTGAAAACAATGGGCAGAAACTTACCAAACTCGTCTTTGCCGGTTTTGAGAACTGAGAAGGCATTGTAACCTAGGGCGGCCTCATCCCAAGTGAGTGCATTGGGAATTGATCCAACCTCGTAAAGTCTAAGGAAGGCTCCAAGAACTAGGGCAAGAATAAGGATGATGTACTTTTTCATGGTAACGATACAATTATAAAGGCTGGAGTACCATCAAGAAAATTAATCGTTTTTAGAATTTCTGCGTTTTCCGGGACGTGTTTTGGTGCGGTGATGAGAAGACTATTTTGGGTACTGACTACTTCTTTGCTTTCGAGAGTGAGACTGTCAATTGATGAATCCGGAATATCTTTCTCGTTTACAAAATAATACTTTCCAATTCTATCCACCCAGTACCACTCAGATTGATAAAACCTAGTGGTAATATTTTTGTCTTGAAGGACCTCAGGACTTATCCTATTTGAAAATAAGTAAAAGATGTGTGGCTCACCGTATTTTTTGGTGATGAAAATTTTATCGTAGCTATCTTCGTTTTCTTTGGCGAAATTAATGGCTTCTTGTGTGCCGAATTGCCAAGATTCTGAGTATTTAATTGGATACTCGAAAAAATATTTATTAAGGTAAGTACCAAAGCAAACTAAGGTGAGTAAAACCAAGACACTTGAAGCAGTTTTTGATTTTTGCGAAATTTTCCAGAGTGCTAGGGTCGAAATGATTACGATTACGGGAATCATAATAATAGGACGGATTGCTTGGGGCGGATCTGCAGTAAGAGACGCGGCAAGCGGAGAAAAAATTAACCAAGCAAGAAGAAATTGTGATGTTTTTTCTTTCCTGAGATTAATAAGAATCAGCAGTGTTCCAAAATACAAAAGCAACATAATAGGAAGTGTGATCATGTTTGTGTTAGGAATGGCAAACTGCCATTGGGGACCATCGCTTTGAGTAAAGAAGGGAGGTAAAAGGTAGCTAAAGTAGTTGGCGGCTAGAGCGGAAACAAAATAGACAGGTCTGTTGTGAACAAGCGTGGGTAATGGAGCCGGAAGAGTACTTTCTGTTCGTTTTTGACCAATTTGGAAAACAGCGTTTTCGGACAAAATCTTGACTTGGTCGTACCTTGCGGTACCTTCTCCTCCGATGGTTTGGAAAACAACTAAAAACACAAAAAGAGAAAATATGATCGTAGAAACTATTGAAATGAGATTTATTTTTGGTTTTATTTTGAAAATTATGATTGCGGCTAAGAGCATAGGAAGAACAAACACTCTGGCAGAGTTGTATGTATGCATCGATAGACCAAGAAGAAGAGCTGAAATAATGAGAGAGACCGGGTTTTGTTTTGATCTTAATAAAAAGTAAAAACCATAAATTATTAGTGTGAGAGCTAGATTGGCTTCAAATGCTGGCCGTGACATGAAAAAATGCCAAGGAAGAATGGACAACAAAAAGGACGAGAGTAAGGCTAGGCTTATCTGCGTTCCAAAGAGAGTGATTTTCTTGTCTGGGAAAAGTTCTTTTACCAGTAGATATATTCCATACAAAGCAAAAAGACCGGCAATCATAGAAACAAAACGAACTGCAAAAGCGTTGAGACCAAAGATAGCGATTGGAAGAATTGATGAGTAGATATATACAGGAAGTTTGTAATCTCCAAATGCCCTGAAAATTAGAGGAAAACTTTTGCCCCATTCGTCTTTGCCTGTAGTGAGAATAGAGTAAGCATTGTATCCATGGCTGACTTCATCCCAGTTTAGACTGGGAGGATTTCCAGTAAAGTTAACTAGCCTTACTACAATAGAAGCTATAAAAACTAGAGCGAAAACAATTTTAACTATGTGTTTCTTGAACATTTATTGTATTATTTTGCCTCTATTCTTGGAAGAGAGTAGGTCATAAATTAGATAAATACTGGTAGCGGCAAAGAGACTTCTGATGGCACTCTTGAAGAAAAAAATATTTGTTTTGGCTGCGATCAGTTTATCAATGCCTTGGAATTTGTTTAGTTCTTGATTGAGTACCGCAAACATTCCAACTGATAATGAGTTATCAAATGTAAGAATAATAATTAGATAACAGCCAAGAAGAGTTAGATCTAGCCATAGATTTCTCCAGTTGTTGGAAATCAGCTCAATGATGATAAAAGGAGAAACCCAGAGGAACCATTGAGGATGAAAATGAGTAACTGAAAAAAGTATTAGGAAATATCCGAGATAATATTTCCAAAGTTTTTGAATTAAATTTTTGTTTCTTAGAGCATGAAAAACTAACAGAACAAAGCCGAGGATATACGGGTAAAGCCCTTCACCCCCCGAGACCATCCATTGCATATAAAACATTTTTTGGGACTGAGGGCTAAAGACCATATTCCTGAACGCGGGAGAGGTAATGTAGGGTGCAATAGTGATAATGTATGGAACTAGGCCGAAAAATAGTATTTTTGCTCTATTCCAAAATCCTTTGGCGGCTAGAACTACAAAGGGTAATAAGAAAATTGGATATTGTTTGTAGGCAGTACCTATACCAATCATTACAGCCGCCCAACCAAGCTTGTTTTTCTTGGCAAACACCAGCGAAAGAACAGTAAATATTGCAGGGATAATATCAAAGACCCCCATGGAGAAAGTGGCATAGAAAGTGACTGGATTGAAAAGCCAGAGGAGAAAAGCCCATTTCTTTTGTTTTTCTTTGTCAAATAGTGAGGCAAGTACAAAAGCCATGGCAATATCGATAAAGAGATATGGAAGCTTGAGAACAATAAGATACAGCGATAGATTTGGTTGAAAAATAGAACCACCATTCATGAGATCTGTAAAAAAGCTCTCGGGAATTATGGCACTAGCTCCCTTAAGAAAAGTCCCTAAAGTGAAATATGTAAGAGGAGGATATATAAAAATATCTTCGACCTTAAAGTGCTGTACAAGTGGATGATCGGAGGGGAGATTGGCTAGATGATCATAAATGTTGGTAACATTTTTGAATCCGAAAAAATAACTAGACAGAGACTGACCAACAATATCGGCCTGAAAAGTAGATCCAGCGATAAACAAGCGCATGGCGACTGCAAGAATCAATAATAAAATTAACTTTTTTGAAAGCTTCATCTTTTTATTTTTTTAATTAGTTTTTGCCATTTTTGACCGACAAAGAGAACTGCATTTAGGACGCTTGATCCAAACTTGCCATGGTAAATCTCGGCTGACTTAGCTAAGGGACTGGAAAGATGTGAGCTAAAACTGCCACTAGCACCATGAGCATGCATAACAACGGCTTTGGGATAGAAGAAGACTGGAAGATTGAATTTTTTTAGACGGCGACAGTACTCGATATCTTCGTAGTAAAGGAAAAATCGCTCATCAAGACCGCCAACTTGATTAAAGGTGGTTCGAGGAATAAGAAAGGCAGCCATAACGGCGATGTCGACCTTAGTAGTTTTGTTTCCTGGGTAATATTTGTTGAAACAGCGTTTGCATCCGAAAAAATAATGTTTGATAGCGTTACCTATCGTTGGGAACTTGTAGCAGGATGGCTGTATCTTGCCATCATTGTAGAGAAGCTTCGGGGCAACAGCTCCAAGGACAGGATGTGCCTCTGCAAATTCAAATAATAATTTGAGAGCGTTGCCTTTTATTCTTGTATCAGGATTAATGACCAAAATATGCTTACCTTTGGAAGCTCTAAACCCTTTGTTGATGGCTTTGGAAAAGCCAACATTCTCAGTATTGATTAGTACTGTTGGCTTGAGGGAGTGGTTTCTAGCAATCTGCGCCCCTTTATCCATTGGGTAGTTGTCGACGACAATAATTTCTTTGTTTAGACCATCTTTGGATTTTTTGATGGAGTCAAGGAAGGGACCGATGGTGTCTTCGGAGCGATAGCCTACAGTAATAATCGAGAGATCAATTTCCTTCATATTTTTTGTTTACTAAAGACAGAACTTCGCTGTCTTTTTTTGTGAAATTTGTTTTTTGATGATTGGAAAATTTTCTAAAAAAAGCGGCGAGAATCACCTTTATGTAGCCGGGGTGTTTTAATGCATGTGCAAATAGATATTTTCTATGTGAGGAGACAAGATCTGGGTCAGTGATATTTATCCAGTTGAAGAGAAGTTCGTTTCTTTGTTTGATTAGACTGAGATAGCTAGGTTTTATTTTTTTGGCTGTGGATTCATGCTCGTGATACACAACTGAGTCTTTGTCCCAGATGATTTTGTAGCCTGATTTCCAAGCTCGGTAACCAATATCTATGTCTTCCCAGTAAAAAGGAGCGTAAACCTCATTTAAACCGCCAAGTTTGTCCCAAATACTTCTTTTGAAAATTGCACTTCCACCAGACGCCCAAGCGGAGAAGTAAGGATGATCTTTGTCTTCACCTCTTGTGAATTGAATCTTGCCATCGTGAGATACCAAAGGCCAAGAAGATTCATTCTCATTGAAAGACACAGCAAATACTTTCTCATCTTCAAAAAAGTGAAGAGTATTTTTTAGATAGCCTTTTTCTGGTCTAACGTCGTTGTTTAGAAGGACAATGTATTCTGAGTTGGACTTGGCTACTCCTTGATTGACTGGTTTGGTGAAACCAAGATTGGTTTTGTTTTTGACGATTATTACTTCTGGATATTCTTTTTTGAGCCATTCAATCGTACCGTCTGTACTGCCATTGTCGATAATGATTACCTTATGTAGATAATCTGAGTTATTGAATACCTGAGGTAAGTGCTTCTCTAGTAAGTACTTGCCGTTGAAGCTCGGGATTACAATATCGATTGTAGGTTTTGCCATCTGTTAAGAGTATACCAGCCACGGTGATAGAATTATAAATAGTGATTAGAAAGTTAATAAAATACTGGCCTTTTGTATTTATTGGTTTGGTTTGTTTGGTTTATTTTTGGGAAGTATTTTTGAAGGGAATGGTACCTTTCCCCGGCGATATCTTGGTCGGAGCCTATTTCCCCTGGCTAGAAAGTAAATGGGGCACGGCAACCGGCGTTCCATTTAAGGCAAATCCATCTACTCCTGACGTTTATTCTACGTTTTATCTGTGGAAAAGTTTGGCCGCCGAAAGCATTAGAAATCTCCAATGGCCACTTTGGAACCCCTACTCATATTCTGGTTATCCCCTATTGGCTAACTTTCATTCTGGTGCTTTGTATCTTGGAAATTTATTGATGGTAGTGCTTGGAGATATTAATGGATGGTCGGCCTTGATTATTTTTGGAGTAGTAGGGTCTTTTACATCCATGTATCTGATGCTTAGGCAGTTAAAGATGACGACACTTGCGGCTTTGCTTGGTGGCTTTGCTTATGCCTTTTCTGGATTCTCAATTAGCTGGTCTCAGTTTATAAACGCTCCTCAGGCAATGGTTTGGCTACCTTTGTTAATAATGTGTATTGATAAATATTTTGAGGACAATAAATTAAAACACTTATTCTGGCTGCCATTTTTGTTTTTCTTGTTTATAACTGCAGGACATTTCCAGATTACTGTCTACGGCTCGGCGATTTTATTGTTGTTTGTATTATGGAAAGCGGCTTCGAAAAAAAATATCAGCAAGACTTTTATATTTATTCCGATATTACTGATTACTATTGGATTTTCAGCTATGCAGATTCTTCCAACAATGGAAATGGCTAAACAAGGAATCCGCTCGAATGATCGTGTTTTGGAAGACCGAAATTATGGACTTTCCCCAATGCGAAATTTAATAAACCTTTTTGCACCTGACTTTTTTGGAAACCCAGTTAAAGCAAATTTTTGGGGATTTTTTAATTATCATGAAACTATCTTTTATGCTGGACTTCTGACGACTTTAGTAATGATCTGGGCTTTGTTTCTTTGGAAAAAGATTTCTGCAACGACAAAGTTTTTTTGGATTATCGCTATTGTGGCACTGCTGTTTGGTTTTGATACCCCATTTGGTAGAGCGATTTATTTATGGAAAGTTCCGGGGTTATCTACGAGTGATGCGGGAAGAATAGCTTCTGTGTTTGTACTGGGGAGTAGCGTGGTCCTTGCTGGAGTAGTTGACAATTTGGAAAAATGCTCCAAAAAAGCAATTGTTTCTTTCTTGGTATTGAGCGCAGTAATTTTTGGAAGTTTATTTATACTAGCGGACAAGAGTCAGGTGTTGTGGGGCAAGTTCTCGACTGGAATCTTGACTGAGGAAATAAAAAGAATGGTGGCATTGAGAAACTTGGTTTTCCCCGCCGGTCTTTTTGCTCTGATCATTGGCTCGGTAGTACTTTTGAGAAATAGAAGGGTACTTTTTGTAAGTAGTTTGATTGCGATCATGATTTTGGATATGTTTAGATTTGGATGGAAATACACTCCGTTTGTTCCAAAACTTTATGTGTATCCTGATACCCCAATGACACTTTTCCTTAAAGAAAAAAATTCCGAGGAAATAATGAGAATAGATCGTGAAAAAGCTGAGATAATGCCAAATGCGACGTGGATGGCATATAGACTAATGAGCCCATCGGGATATGACCCAATGGCACTTCGAGATTATGTTTCGGAGTTTAATGGAATTTTGAATCACAAACCAAATTCGAGTCTTTCTCGATACTCAGAAATTGAACAGTATGACGCGGAGGCTTTGGGAAAATTCAATGTGAAGTACTTACTGGCAGTGAAAAAAGAAAAGGATGAAGGATCTTTGGAAAAATATATCAATCCATTAATTGATCTGAAAAAATGGAAGAGTGTATTTGAGTCTAGCTCTTCTGCTGTACTTGAAAATACTGAGTATAAGGAAAGAGCAAGAATTGTGGATGCTAATGGTGAAGAGGCTATCGGAAAGGCTACGATAAAAGAGTATCAAAATGAAAGAGTCGTAATTGACTTTAGTAACGAGACTGGAGAAAAACTGCTTCTTTCGGATACTTATTACTCTGGATGGAAGGCTACTATTAATGGTAGACAGACAAAAATTGGGAATGAGATAAAACCATTTAGATCTGTTGATATTAGAGGAATAAGTGAGGGTGAAGTATTGTTTGAATATAAACCAGATTCGTTTAGAATTGGATTATGGATAAGTATCTTAAGTGTTATTACTTGGATAGGTTTGTTTGTATTTAAAAAAAGAGATGAAAAATAAATATCTAAATATATTTCTGATTGGGCTGATTTTGGTTTTTGGACTATGGCTTAGAACTTACAACCTAGGAAACAGATATACCTTTGAATGGGACCAAGACGATGATGCAGTGAAGGTAATGAAGATACTTGAGGGACAACCAACTTTGATTGGCCCTAGAGTAGCAGGACCAGACAGTTTTTTTGTAGCTCCTTGGCATTATTATTTCCTTGCTCCTTTTTATGCTGTGGGTGGAGGGGATCCAATTTCTGGTGCTTGGGCTAGTGTACTTGTGGGTGTGGTAACGGTGTTGGCATATTATTTCGTGGGGTCACGACTATGGGGAAGGAAGGAAGGGCTTATAGCGGCCTGGGCTGGAGCCGCGGCGTACTCTATCGTTAGTTGGAATGTGATGTATACACCTTTGCTTTCGATAATAGTGTTTTTCTTGGGAAATAGATTGCTTGAAGGGAAAAAATATTTTTGGCTCGCAATTGCTTTGGCTATCTTTGCAGGAACAACACATTTGGTGCCTGCGACTCTTTTAATTATGATTTTAGCAATTTACTTTTTGATCAAAAAAAAGCCACCGGTCAAGAATATTGTTTTGGGATTTTTGATTGGTATGATTTGGCTGGTACCTTTGATTCTTTTTGATCTACGACACGATTTCTTAATATTTAATAAAGTAATTCTCTTTTTCACAGCTAAAGGTGAGTATCACGAAGGAGTATTTAACCTTTTGGCGTGGAGAGCCTTTTACCGAGGATTTACATTGATGGGTGGAGATGGATCAAACAGTTTTTGGTATATCTTTGAAAGGGTCTTTTTGGCAGCAACTGTAATTTTAGGAATTGTGATGACAAAAGAAAAACAAAAGAAAATTTGGTATTCGCTGTGGTTTATTTTCCCCGCTATCGTTTTGCTCTTTTATTGGAAAAATATTCCAGAGTATTATTTTGGAGTCCCTTTTGCCCTTCTTCCACTTTTCTTAGCTATTTTGTCTAGAAAATTTAAGACAGTGATTATTGCTTTTCTGATTGTTGGCTCAGCAATTCAGATAAATAGAGTATTGAACCATGAAGCTTGGGTAAGTATTAATGACAAAAAAGAGGTTGTTTTCTTTATGAGTGAGTATACAAAAGACAAACGTTTTAATTTCTCCTATGATGTTCCTTTTGGAGAAGAGATTGGGTATCCATATCTCTTTAAATGGATGAAGCATGAACCGGAAAATATACCTGAGGCCAAGCTATATACTCTTAGCCGAAAACCAACTGCAACAGAAAATGTAATTTATTCTAAAAAAGGACTTAGCATCATTCAAAGATAAATGAAAAAAATACTATTAATCGCAGCCGCTCTTTTCTTTTTCATTGCTCCTCTCACTTATCATCCAGATAATAAAGCGGTTTTGTTTTGGGCCTCTCAAGATAATGGCAAGGTGTGGAATATTTGGGAGTATGGTGAAAAAAACTTGAAGCCCGACCAACAGTTTAACTATCCCCCTCTTCATTTTTATTTGGATAAATTGCAGTACGCTATTTCAAAACCCTTGGGCGGTGAAGGTTATGTAGAGTGGCTTGGTTCATCCAACAAAGAGGATTTCTTTAACCCTTTGTTGGCTCGCTATATGATGGCAACAAAATTTCCTTTGATACTTTTTGCTTTGGTTGCAGGATACCTAATCTATCTACTTGCTAAACATTTTGGTTTGAGTGAGAAACGATCAAGAGTGGCTGCTGCAATTTGGTTTTTTAACCCTATCACCTTATACAGTATCCCGATAATGGGACAAAACGATGTTATGGCCATTGTGTTTTTTCTTGCTGGCTGGCTTTTGCTTTCAAGGAAACCTGTTATTGCAGCAGTGATATTTGGTTTGGCATCATCAATAAAAACATACCCTCTGATTTGGCTCGCGTTTTTGTTGCCGGCTACAAAAAACATATCTCGGAAACAAAAGGTGGGAGTGTTTTTGCTTAGTGTTTTTGTTTATGTTATGACGCTGGTTCCTTTTTTACACAATTCCACTTTCTTAAGCGCTGGCTCAAATTCAGAGATAAATAATAGATTTTTGATTCCTCAGATTAGTATTGGATTCGATCAAGCAATTTATGTAATCCCTTTACTATTGTCTGTTGTTTTCTTTGCAATAAATTCTTCTCCTGCAGCCATACTTCTAACCGCCAATCTTATACTTTTGGGGTTCTCTCATTTTCATCCGCAATGGTATACGTGGACGATTCCATTTTTCGCACTATGGATAGTGTCTTGTAAAAATAGAGACAACATTCTTGCGGCAATTCTTTTATCTATCGTGACAATCGGCTCTTGGATGGCTGTAGTGTTTCTGTTTGCAGATAAATGGCTTACTGTGGGGATTTTGTCTGTTGCCAATCCTTCTTTGGGAAATTTACCTGTTTTACGCGAGTTTCTATTAGCACGCGGCTTTGATGTAAATTTATATAATAATTTGGCTCAGACCGCTTTGGCTGCTGTTGGATTGATTTCTTTGATAGCATTGCTATCAAGAAAATTTTCTGACGAGAAAGCTGAGTTTTCATTGAAGTTTATTGATCGTTTGGGGAAATGGTGGAGTGAAGTTCCTCGAGTATTAAGAATATTTTTATCTTTATTACTTGCTGGTGGATTGATGATAATCTGGATTGGTCTGACACAACTAATTCCAGCACCATCTTCGACGAAACCAATTACAAAAAATAACTACCTAGAAATTAATAATAAATTAATTGGAAGTATAGAAACGAAACAAAATAATTTTTATCGATTTGATTTGGCTTTTAGCAATCCAAAACAAAGAAATGTCGGGAAATACCTTGTATCTCTTTATGAAAATGGAAACAGCCTACATAAACAAATAATTTCTGGAATGAACATTGGTGAGGACACAGTAATTCGTTTTGATTTGGCGGATGTTCAAGAAAATTCTAACAATCGCACCTATGAAGTTGTTGTTGAGGCTATTGAGGGCACAAAGAGTGCTTCTTCATCAAGAAATGAAGCAGGATATATATCCGCGAGTGTTATTGAGCCAAATACTCAAAATTCTTTGGAAGTACAAGAGTTTTTTAAACCCTCTCAAAATTTAAATAATATATTTGAGAAAACAGTAGCTGTTGTCCAAAATATTTTCAGCCAAGTTCCTTGGTACTACGTACTGATCGTTGGTCTAATCTGTCTTGGAGTTTAAATAAGAGACTTAATCTTTTTTGAGAATTGATCTGTAGAGAAACTCTCAGATCTTTCACTAAGATTTGAGAAAATAGTCGCAAGTTTTTTGGGGTTGTTGATTAGAACACTAGTTTCTTTGGCCATTTCTTCTGGAGTATTGCAAAGAACACCAGTGTCAGGGGTTATTATTTCTTTTTGGCCACCTTTGGCAATAACAACTGGTATACACCCGGCCGACATTGCTTCGACTGTGGTCATACCAAAGTGCTCGACTTTTTCGGGGTCTGTTTCTTCGTCTATTTCAAACCCTGCGGCGTGCCAAAAAAACTTAGACTTGGCATAGAGAGATTTTAATTTATCAAAGTCAGGATTTACTAAAAATTTGATTGATAGAGAGCCGGCTTGTTTTTTGAGAAGCGCTAGAGTGTCCGAGGTGTTGTTGCTTCCTCCCGCTAGAAATAGCTCGTAATCGGGATTAGTTTTGTTTAGGATACTGAATGCTTTGATCAGTACATCTTGGCGCTTTGAGTGACTGGGAGAATCAAATCTGGCAACAGAGAGAATGATGTTTTCTTTTGTACCTTTTTGGAAACTTGCGGTATCAATAGGAGGATAAAGCACAAAACTTTTTGTTTTGGGGAGGTGCTTTTCGTGTACAGCAGCAGTGAAACGTGAGTTGTAGACAAATTTGTTGACGAATAAAGTTTTGATGGCATTAGTGAATGAACCACCTCCTAGTGTTTTGAAGGGAACTTGAAAATGAACTAAATTGTTTCGAGAAAAAAGGAAAGGCAAACTACCATCGCTTACCCAAAATATTAATCCATAGCGCATAGTAAAAAACAGTTTTTTGAAGAAGGAAGTTTTTTGAGTAAAAATATCAAAGGCTTTTTTGTTTAGCTTTAAACCTTCTAAGTTTAGACCGAATCTCTCTTCTGCTTTTTTTAGAGTGTCTGAGTCTTTCCATGCAATCTCTACTCGGAATCCTAAATTAATTAACTGAGCTGCAAACGTAAGAGAATAGCGCTCTCCTCCGCCAAGAGTGTCTAAATATGGATCGAAAATTATGGCTTTTTTCATTTTATTTTTCAAATCGATAAAGATATAAGGGGTATTCACTAACCCTCCACATATTGGTTATTGTACTGCCTTTGAATGACTCTATCTCCCATGCTTGGTCGTTTCTAAGGACCTCTGGGTCTTCGGTTGCAGAAACTACATACAAGACCTCACTTTGAGGGAATTTATCAAAGGGGTATAGAGTCATGCCATTTATAAGAGCCATGTCACGAAAACGTTGACCATAGAGATTAGAGTCTGGACTAGCTAGTGCAGCTACGTTGGTCTTGGGATTTTGTTCTAATATAATATGTTTTGTGACGTTTCTAACCGCCTCTATGTCTCCTTGCCATGTGTAGCTTTTGAGAAGATTTACGGCGCTATTTAGGCTAATGACTAGTAGTATTCCAAGTATTATTTTGCCGTAGATATTTTTATAAAGGGAGAAGAAACGCAGAAAGAATAATATCGCTAGAGGCACTTGAGCATACTGATAATGGGGATAAGTAACAGTAACAAAACCAAAGAAAATAAAGGAGACAAGAAGTGAGAGGAAGGAGTAACTTAGATATTTGTCTTTTCTGTGGACCAAGAATATCCCGACGAAAATTAAAAAGAAAATTATGGTGACAAAAAGATTATTTGGAACGAAGTAATTTGAAAAGACAACTAAAGAGTTCCAGAGCCTCTCAAAAAAGCCAGCAAAAGAAAGAGACATAAATGATTTTTCATTGGCTGAAAGGAAGGCCGTAGAGTTAAAGAAAAAATGATTCTTCATCTCGAATAATACAAAGGGGATGATGGCGAAAGAGAAACCGAGTAGTGTGAGGAAGATTTTTTTGATGGCTCCTTTGGTTCCTTTGTAAAGAAGTGGAAGAAAAATAATAATCGGTAATACCACGATTGCCGCTAAATAATGATGATAAAGAGCAGCACCTAGTGATAGACCTCCAAGAAAAACGAGAATCGGATTTTTAAACGATAGTGAGAAAACAAAAACACTTAACCAAAAGATAATGGGGTTTGGATTCCAAGCCCATCTGGAGGCAACCATGACTGGCGAAAGGCTAGCAATTAGCAAAGATAGAAACAATGCTTTTTTGGTTTTTCCAAATGTTTTTACTATCACAATTGTTAGAAGTAACCAACCAAGTACACCATAGAACGCGGCCATGTAGGCAGGCCCTAAGGGATCAAAATTTGTAAGAACTGTAGCGGGCATGTACATGTAGTAACTTAGCGATGGGAACATTTCCAGTCTGTCTTCGGAAATAGGACCAACAAAAGTAATTTGTTTGAGATCCCAGATACGATGCATATCAACTAGAGCTCTGGACTCATCCCAGATAAAACGAGAGTTTTTTTCGAGATTGTAGGTATAAAGAAAAACAACTAAAAAACCTAAAACAAAAAAGAGCCAGTATTTTTTTATAAAGGAAATTATTTTGTTCATTTTTCTTTTTGCCATTCCTCTAGCAGATCTTGATCAACTTTTTTGTATGTATCAGATAGCGATGGTTTTCTCTGAGCTTCCCAAAGACGCTCGTAGGTCAAGAACTTACTGAACATCTGGTAGATAATCTCTATCCAGCCTTCGGTACCATCTCGCCATAGCCCCTGCTTTACTGCACGATACCAAAACTCGGTGAGCATAATGCGGATAAAGCGCCAACCTTTCATGGGAGGATGACCAGCATCAAGAAGCATCTGGGCTTCCATCTTTGACCACTTCATCGTATTAGGTACTTTTTCATCGATGTTTTTGTGGGAAAGATGAACCATCTGATGACGCAGATCACCTATGGGACCCACGATCTTAGGCTGCTCATGAAGCTTACCTTCCCAGCGCTTAAGGGCGGTCTTTTTCATGAGACGCAGGACTCTCGGATCTCCCCAGTGATTAAGGTGTTTGCCTAAAAATATTTCGTAGCGACTAATGGTGTAGGCCTGGAACTGTGGTTCTTCTATTGTGGCCATTATTTCCCTCGCGAGCTTAACAGGAATGCGTTCATCCGAGTCGAGGTATAGCAACCATTCTCCTTTGGCTTCTTTGGCACCGCTATTGCGCCATTTGGAAAAACTATCCCCCGTTTCATGAACAACTTTGGCACCTAATTTGAGACAAATATCGACTGTGTTGTCTGTGGAGCCAGTATCGACGACAATGACCTCTGAGACGAACTGTGAGGTCTTGATCGCTGGTATTATTTCGTCTGCAACATTTTTGGCAAGGATAATGATGGATAGTTTTTTCATATTTTTTTGATCCACGATCCGCCACCTAAGTTTCTTGAAAAAAAGTCTCGGACGGCTTGTTTCTGGGCTTTGGTTCCAATAAATAATTTCTTGATTGCTTCTCTTATGAGCGCAAACTTGGTTCTGGGTTTAGCGTAGTCCATGCCAAAGAGAAGGCGATTTCTGGTTAGGAAATAATCGTTTAAAGGCGAGCCAATACCAGAGCTTTGGGCCACCTTGTGCCATAGCTTGATCTCGGAATCGATGATTAACTTGTAGCCGGCTTTCTTAATACGCATACCCAGATCGGAGTCTTCGAAGTATAAACAGTATCGCTCGTCAAAAAGACCCACCTTCCTTAAGATATCGGCTTTGGTGATAAATAAACAACCAGTAATAAAATCGGTTTCTCTCTGACCATCGAACTGACCTTTGTCTACTTCATTTACCCCAATGTGCTTGGCATAGATATTGTCCCAGTCGTACTCCCCTCCTGCATACCAGATGACTTTTCCTAACTCGTCTTTTTTGTACTTGTCTTCGAACTCAAAGCCTTTGGCAAAATAGATCAAACCACCCACAACTCCCGTCGAGTCATCAGAGATGGGTGAGGCTAATATCTTTAGTATTAAGTCTTCGGGAACGACTGTGTCGTTGTTTATGAGAACAATGATGTCTACACCATCAGCCAATGCTTTTTTGAAACCTAGATTGTTTCCTGCAGCAAAGCCTACATTTCCTGGGCTTTCGACGTAAACTGCTTGAGGATATTTTTCTAGTTTTTCTTTGAGCTCATCTGATCTGTCATTATCTACAACGTAGACTGTAGAGGTGACCCCTAAAGGAAGAGTGTTTTTCTCGAGCTGCTTAACTACTTCCAAGGTATCTTCTATGCTATGGAAACTGACAGTGATAAAGCCTATTTTCATTGATTAATTATAGTGTATATCAAAGCTGACCAATCTTTCCATCTCAATATATTTCCTTGTACTGTTCATCTACACATTTCTCACTAATGCATTGGTCGCTGTAGTCTTCTTTCTCATACTACGTGGTCTCAATCTAGGCAGTTGTCAAGCATGCCTATTTCGCCACTCTTTATAAGAATTCGAAAGAATCCTACGACGCGCATGCGATGCAACTCGTTTGAAATGGTAGATTTCACAGTTTTATGCGGAAATATATTGGATTCTACGGACTATTTAGTCAGCTTGCGGCGGAGCTTGAGGAGGAAGCGTTTGGCTTTGGAGGGCTGGTCTTGGATGAGGACGGTGAGATACCAGTACTGAAGCTCTTTGAATTTTTCTAGGAAAAGCTTTTGCCAGATGGGAGTGAGGTAGCCGGGGCGTTTTGGTTCGTGACCTTCGGCCTGCCAGACCTTGAGATAGACAAGCATGATCGAAAACATCTGCAAGAAAGCCAAGACTAGTCCGTGCAAGCCATCCTTGTAGCCATCGCCAGCAAAGAAGCGACTGATAAATTCACTGATTGGTTTGCCAATAAGATCCTTAACGTCGAATTTGTAGCCAGAGTTTTGCAACTCTTTGGCTTGCTGAGTGGAGTAGCGAAGAGCTCTCTCAAAATACTCGTCTATAGAGTTGTAATGAAAATGCTCGATGGCTAAAGATTCCTCAGCTTCTAAATTGATACCGGTTCCTGAAGTGATTGGAATTGAGTGAATTTCATTTTGCCATTCTACGGCTCCTTTTTTGAAAAATCTGATGTTGTAATCTGGCCACCAACGAGAATGCTCGGTCCATTGACCAAAGATAATATTTTTTCTTGGTACCCTTACAAAATCTACTTTATCTTCTTCGGTAATTTCGATAAGTTTTTTGGCTAGAGACTTGGGAATTCGCTCGTCGGCGTCAAGTATTAGTACCCAGTTACCAACGGCTTTACTGATAGCAAAGTTTCTTGCTGGCTCGACGTAACCAACCATTTTATGGTCGTAGATTTTATCAGTGTATTTTTTGGCGATATTGACGGTGTCATCAGCAGATTCCATATCAACAACGATTATTTCATCAGCGAACTGGAGTGACTCGAGACAAGCAGCAATATTTTTTTCTTCGTTTCTGGTGTTTATTACTGCTGAGATATTTATTTTGGACATATTAAAGAGTTTTGTAGATATTAATTTCGGCTGATTCGAAAATTCTGACCATAGGCATAGAACACGGACTGAGTCTCATTAGATTGAGAGGTGTCTCGTATATATATTTTATTTCATTTTTTGCAAGAAAGTTTTTTGCCCAGTCTAGATCAGTCGTGTTATAGAAACGCTGGATATCTTTTGCCCTTTGCTGATAGTTGTAACCAGTGATATCAAGGTTTATGGTATCGGAAAGGAACTCTGGCTGGCCAGAGAGAGCAGAGATGTAAGCTGTGGAGTTGTAAGCATATAGTGGTTTGGGGGGAAGAATATGACCAGCTAATTGATTGTCAAAGTATGGGGCCAAGACAACTCCTTTTGGTTGAGTCTTTAAAAATTCTAGAGCACGAAGCTCGGTGTAACTCACCCTTGAGGATGGCTTGAAACTAGTGTGTTCTCCGATTGAACCAATGGTGGTTAAAAGCGTACAAAGAACTAACAATACAATCATCAATATTTTGACAAAACGAGAATGTATTTTATTTATATAAAACATTACTCCCCTGCCGGCAAAGAGACCAAAAACAAATAACGAGTAATACATAAACTGAATACTGTTCCAAGGATTGTACTTTTGGGTAAGAATCATAGGGATTAAAATGCCAACTAGAGAGATAGCTATAAGTATTCTCTGAGAGAGGAAAGAGTTTTTGCCTTTTATTATTTGCCAAACTCCAAAGAGACGAGTGCCAATATTGCCAATGAGGAAAACTATTACTCCGAGAAGATTAACTATTAATAATTTTATGGTTGATCCCGTGGCTTCATAAGCTTGCCAAGCATTGGCGACCTTTTCAAAGTTTAATCTGTCGCTTGAAGCAAACATGCTCTTGATAAACCAGAAGGGAGAAAATTCAAATGGGAAACCAGCAGATGAGCTAAAAGGTAACGTAATGAGAACCCCTAACAATCCGATTAATATAAGGAACAACCATTGACCAGTTAACAAAAGACCGGCAGAGAGAAGGATGAATGCATAAACCTTTGTCTGCGCCAGAAGACCTCCAAAAAACACAATTCCAGCAAACTTTAGAGTGCTTTTCTTCTCAAAGTATTTTTCAAGAAGGAAAAGAGTGACAAGCAAAAAGAGAACTGAGAGAGCATACGGTGGATTAAGGAAAATGGAAAAAGATTGATTTGCCCAGAAGGCAGATTCACCACCAAAAATGCTATTTCCGGAAAGAAGTGATGGAAGGAATCCGAGAGATCCCGCAAGGTAGACAAATAATAAGGAAATTATTATTTCTATCTCTTTGAACTTCCATAGTCTTAGGAGCTTGATGATGAAAAAAGTAAGGAGAATGGCTATCACTAGAGGCAAAAAGAAAAAGAATATTTGAGATGATGGAATATGTGTAAATCGAACCAAAAGACCGGCAAAATAATCAAAAACAAAATGATAATTCCCCAACTTCTCCCCTGCCAACTGAGGGTGAGATAAAGATAGAGGATTTTCGGCTATCTTTTCGATGAGTGAGAGGTGAAAGACTGCATCATGAGAGTTTGAACCCCAGTAACCCAGTCCAAAGGGGTAAAGCTTGCTATCTTTGTAGACTGCAATTAAGGGAATTAGTGAAATTAGTGATCCAATTCCAAAAGTTTTGTTTATCAAAAAACAAAAAATTATGACAAGTAAAACAATTGTAATTTGAAAAATCGGTTTTGAAAATAGAGATGTAAAAGGAGTCTTTGGGGCAACAGTCCAAGCCACCTCGTTTTTCTTTGTTGTTTCTTTAATGTTTTTAAAGTCTGTGTGCGGTACAGCAATATTTGAGAAAGTTATCGTTTTTGGAGTAAGGGCTATTTTTTTGTCTCCATTTACTAAGGCGATATTCCAAATATCACTTTTTTCATCATAAAGAGTCTCGTACTTTTCTAAATCAATGTTTAAAGCGAGAGCGGTTTCTGGATTTTTGACCGAGTCAATCTCGGCTGGAATTTCGGCGGAAATTCCGTAGTATTGATTTGGAGTGGCAATATAGTCTTCGTAAATTTCACGATTGTATACTCTGAAGTCAATTATCTTTGTTTGGCCATTTTGAGCCTTTAGGCCTAAGCGATAAAAGGGGGTTTGGTACCATATCACTTCACCAGGTTCGTTACTTGTGGGGTCTGCGGTGCGGTAAAAATACACTGGGCTGCTTTCCGGATATAGAGATTTCATCCAGTCACCAAAATATTCTAAGCTTACAAAACGAATATTATATTTTTCCTGATTGGCTTTTATGGTGGAGTAAATATGTCTTATTTCTGGAAGATAATCTCCGGTAAGAACATCATTTTCTAGACCGATATTGATATATGTAAATTTATTTAGATCTTTTTGAGTGTAAAGCGCGAAAACATGATCAAAAAAACTCGATGATTGGCCAACCATTTGATACTCATTTGGCTGTATCGAATAAAGGGAAGTCCTTTCGGGATTAATTATATTGAAAAGATCTCGTTGGGCGAAACGCACAACTGGAATATTGACTCGATTTTTGAAACTCTCGGCTGGAATAAGTGAGTTATTTTTGTCTGGGAAATATGGACTTCCGATATAGCCTCCCCAAAGTCTTGTACCTCTCATCTGATATTGATCATCAAGAATCATAGCAGTCTGAACAGAGTATTTAGTTTTTAGATAATCGAGAGAAAAACTATCAAGATGCCAAGCCCCGACAGTGCGAGGGAAGAAACCAAAACGCTCCTTAAACGAGCTCATAAAAGCATCAATGATAAGAAGTCTTTGATCTGGTGTGTATCCTGAAAGGAAGGTTTCATTAATACCGCCTCCTGAATAAATATTCACCTTTTGGGTTAGCTTGGGAGTAACTTCGAGCAAGCCCCCTAGTGAAACTAACTTATCTGGACCAATTAGTTCGCTGAAAAAAGCAGAAATTGTGGCGTCATTTACAGCATCAAAACGAAGTAGCCATGTGGATGGTAAACCAGAATGAGAGGACTCTTCATATAATTTAATTGGAATATCTAAAGGTTTTTGAGTTTTACTTAGCCATCCTTCGGATCCCCTGACAGGATTAGTAAGGGTGACGAAAGTAGGACCGGTATATGCCAGAGACTTAATTGGAAAAATAAAAAAGAAAAATATTGATAGAAATAAAAATAGCTTCTTAATCATGTTTTAGTCGAAAGTAACTGAGAGTATCTTTGATAAAAGATTTTCCCTCAACTAGAATAATTGTTCCAAAATAGACACTAGCTGAAATTAAACCAATAATTATTAGTCGAGTGAAAGAGTTTCCGTATTGAATCGTAAATACTAAAAATGAAGACATCAAAAATGTTGCTGCCAATGGAGTTTTTAGAATGTTTAATAAATTGAAGTGAACATATTTTCTTGCCAAAAGAATGGTCACGAAAGAAGAAGTGGCAATGATAGCGACTGCATATGAAACTCCAAGGTACCCAAATTTAAGAGATAAGAATGGCATGGTAAGCCATGTAAGACCGGTCCACATAAGCATTAGTTTGAAGGTGGACTTGATGTGACCTGTTGCGTTTAAAAGGTTGGTGAGACTAGTGGAAATACTCGCCCAAGCGGAGTTGTATAGATAAATATACAAAGGAATTAAAGCGGGAAGCCATTTGGCATATTTAGGAATCAGGTTTACTAGAGGTAAGGCAAAAAATCCCATACCAACCAAAATTGGGAAGGCAGCCAGACACATGTATTTCAGGCTGACCTCTACGGCTCTTGCGAGTCTATCTTTATCATGTTGGAGTCTTGCGAAAGTTGGGAAACTAACTTTTGTGAGGTTGTCCATGACAATTCTTAATGGGAGACCAGCCCAACGACTTGCCCAGCCGATATAACCCAGACCTGTTGTTCCGATTATCCTTGTAAGAATAATCGTCATGCCGTCGTCTTTTAGTACAGCAAGGAATGTATTGGCTTGATATGGAAGACCAAAACGAAGGAGAGATTTTAATGATTCTTTGTAGATACCAATTACTGGCTTCCAAGGATAGACAATATACATCGTGATAAGTCCAACGAAACCTCTAGCTAGGACGGCAAAAGAAAAGGAGGATACGCCGAAACCTTTCCAAGCAAAATATACGGCTACTACATTGAAAGCTAAGGTTTCAAGTATCTGAGGAAGAATTAGTTTATTAAACTTGATTTCTCTCTCGAGCATGATTGAAGGAATTGTTTTGAGCGAACTAAGGAAAAGTGAAATACCCATGGCATAGAGAAGATACATACCTGACTGGTCAATGTTGTATTGGGTACGGATTAAAGATCTTAGTAAAAACAAAACCAAAAGAAGTAAAAATACTAAAATTTGCTGAATGGTGAAAGTAGTTGCCAAGTCTTTTTTGGTGATGGCTTCCTTTTTTTGAATAAGGGCTGCAGCAAGACCAATATCTGAGAAATATGCCAAGAAATTTACAACTGAAGAAACTAGATAAAATATTCCGTATATATTTGGATCAAGAAAGATTGTGAGGGCGAGCGTTGCAAGAAAAGTTATTATCTGAACAATAAAGGTTCTAGATATTAGAGCCAAAACACCAGACACGGATCGACGTTTTATTTCGTTTACCTCCATAGAGACTCCTGGTTCAGCGACGTTTTCCACGAATTTGAAGTTTTGATTGTTTGATAATAAGGAAGACAATAGAAATCCAAGCTACTAATGAAATTATATTGGATATTCGACGAACGGGAGTGTCTAGGTATTTAATGGTAAGGAAGTGGTCCCCTGCTGGGACAAAGACTTTCATAGCACCGTACTGATCGAGAATTACGTCAACTGGCTTGTTGTCTATAGAAATATCCCAGCCCGGATAATAGAAGACATTTATATTGATGAAGCTATCGATGTCTGAGCTTATGCTTGCTTTGGTGTTGAAAGGATTGGAATCAGTGATGTTTATTTGTGCAGCTTGAAGAATCGATGTCACTCTGGCGCTGGGAACATCTGTGGGTCTTGTTGCATTAACTGGCAGGGGCATGTAGTTTTCGGTGTAATCAAGATATTCCGAGGAGACTTTTTCACCTGATTGAAGGACCTGATTAGGTAAGTATCTTCTTAAGAAATAATTATCGGGAGTGGCGGTAATTTCTCCTGGGCGAAAGTAGGCGACGGTAAGAGAAAATGAGGCAATTATTATTATCGAAGAAAAAATTGCTAAAAGTTTTCCGGAAATATTTTTTATGAAAAATACAAAGAGAACGGCTGAGAGAATAGTGGTAATAGAAAGTAATCTCCAAGGGAACTGTATGGCGTTGGTAAAGGGAAAAATATTCCAGATAAATGAGGACCTGATATTCATCATAAAAATAACAAAGAAGGTGGCGAGGATTGTGGCTATCAAGTATCCTTTTTCTGCTTTTTTATTTCTTACAGACTTAATGATTAATAAAACAATAGCTGCAAGAAGTACGACCAAATTTACTATGCCAATTTGGAAAGACATATCATCATATGGTCCCCAGTTTGAAGCTCCATAACCCCATGGTGAGTATATTAGTTGCCAGATAAAGGGGAAATGATCGTAAAGATTGAAAGGAAGAACTTCTTTGATAAAACCTTTTTCAGCAAAAACTGGAATCAAATAATATGAGGTGAGGAGAAAGGATGAAAAAAGACCAGCAAAAACACTTAATATAAATTTGTAATTTCTACGAAGAAGCTCGACCAAGAAATAAATGCCAACTAATATTGGTAGCCCAAAAGCGGTAGACGGTTGATGGGAAAGGATAAGTAAAGAAACTGAAATGCCTAAAAGTAGGATATTTTTTAGATTTTGTTTTTCTTTTAGCCTAGCTAGACTGTATAAAATCCAAGGGAAAATGGCTAAAGCAAAGGACTCTCCGATTGTGCCTCTGACATAAACATCAATCGCTCTATAAGGGGTATAGGTGTAAAGAACGGCAGCGGCTAAAGAGGCAAAAGAAGTGGTGTATTTTTTGGCAAAAAGATACATACCAAATGCGCCAATGAAAAGAGATAAGGCTAAAGTAAGAGTGTAAGAATAAAAAAGTGAAAAGCCGACCTTATTAAATAGGTATCCTATGTAATATGGAAGCTGATAATTGAACTCTGGATATGGAGAGCCATAAGTAAAATGAACATCCAAAGCCCAACGTGGAGGAAACTGGCCCAGATCAATGGTTTGGATATACTGATGGAGATTTACTATCTGAGATTCATCGTGGAAAGTAAAACTAAAAGGAGTAACTAGCTTGATGGCAGCCGGAATAATTGCCAGAATCAAAAGAATGGGAATAATTTTGGATAGTTTATCGAGTATTTTTTTTATCATGTGGAGCTACGGCAATAACTAAACTCAATAATAACGAAATAAAAGTAATGATGTTTGCTACTTCTCTCGTGCGGGTATTTTCAAAGTACCCTTGGACTAGTGTAATACCTTTATCAAAAGTAAGTGTGATTTCTCCATGGTCTTCCCCAATCTGATATACCGTGGGTGTAACACTGCTGTTTAAATACACTTTCCAGTCTGGAAAGGCTGAGATGGGGAATGAAACCGTTGCCTGACCAAAAGAAACATCTACGTCTGCTGAAAAATAAGCTGATCTTTTCTGGAAATTTTTTACTTCTGCTAATCCGGAAAGTACTACTGGATTGCTTGGAGCTATCTTTTCGGGAACGGAGACCATAGATAAAGGACGATAATCAAAGAAGGCAGATTTTTGGCTTTGTTCGAACACTTTTCCTGATAGATAAGTTTCGTCTGTAGCACTTGGACTAGACTTATCAAACTTGAAGAAACGAAAATTTAGAAATAACAAAGCAAAAACGAGAAGTAGGGTGAGTAGTTTTTGAGTTTTTTGTCCGAATGAGCTAATAAAAATGGCCAAAACTACAGCGGAGCTAAGCGCAACTAAGCCTAAAAATCTCCAAGGGAACTGGACGAAAGATAGAGGTGCAATTAGCTCCCAAATAGCGATAGATCTTATGGTTGTGAGGAAAATAGCAAAAAGGGCAAAACAAAAAAATGTAATTAAGAGAATTTTGGAGGTTTTTGAAAGTGACTTTCTTTTGATAAATAAAAATATCGGTGTAACGACTAAAGCTAACGTCTGAACTATACCAACAGCAAAAGAGATCTTGTCGTTTGGACCAAACTCACTGGCACGATATCCCCAACTTTGTTTGATAAACAGTTGAGATAGAGTAGCAAAATGAGCTCGAAAATCAAAATAACCACTAGTAAGGAATCCGGTATCTACCAAGTTATTTTCGAAAATTACTGGTAGTAAGAAAAATGAGGCAATACCTAAACCAAGCACAGCAGAACTAAAAAGTAGTGAAAAAGATTTGATTTTTTGTTTGTTTATAAAAATCATGATGATGGCAAATACGGCGATGAAGGGGGAAGAAATTAAAGTGGTGATGTTGTGAGTACTAAGGAAAAGACCTAGGATTAGCGAGAGAAAAGCAAGATTAATTTTGGTTTTGTTGATAATTAATTTTGTGATTCCGAATAGAACTAACGGCAATAGTGCCAGAGCGAAATTTTCGGCGAGAGCTCCCCTTACAAAAATTTCAAGAGCACGAAAAGGAACCAAAATATAGGCAACCCCTCCAATGAAGCTTGGCAGAATTGGAACAAACTGTGAAAGGAATATAAACATGGCGATTCCAGCAAGAGCTATCGAAATAAACATGACTATTTTGACTGAATCAATTAGAGAAAAACCAAGATTGTTAAAAATTGCACCGACGTAATATGGAGTGGCAGAGTAATAGTTAAACATGGGTTGACCGTATCCATAACTCATGTCTGGGGACCAACGACAAGGAATTTGACCATCATTTAGGCAACGTTTCATTTCGTAAAGTCGCATAACTTGTAAGTCGTCGTGCATAGAGAAAAAGCCTGGTTTGAAAATATTCCAAGAAACTAAAACGGAAATTAATAGCAGGCCGATGATGGCAATTAACTTTTTATTCATGTTTTCTTTTGAAGATGGCATAAAGGCAAAGTGGAAGAAAAATAATTGTCAGGATATTTCCAACAAGACGAACTGGTGAGTTTGTAAGACGAGCATAGATTTGGTGTTCTCCTTTTGGAACTTTGAAAGTAATTAAGCCTAACTCATTGTTGTGATCTATGGCAACCTTTTTGCCGTCGACTTTGACTACCCAACCTGGAAAATCAAAAAGAGATAGAGTAACAGTGGTGTCTTCTGAGTTTTGTAGTGTAAAGCGTTGCCAGTTTGTCCCTTTAGTGAAGAAAAGAAAATCAGCAAAACCATTGGATACTACCGGAAGGTTTGGTGCGGGGCTGGTGGGTGGATGAGAAGCAAAAATTGGGAGGTAGTCGTAGATACTTGTGGTCATCTGTTTGTCCCAAGTGATTCCGGAGTATTTTTCTTCAATTGTTATATTGAACCATTTTGAAGGAGTGAAAAAAGAGAGATTTAGAAGCACTAAAAAGATAATCGTTGTTCCAATGATTATTAACGATTGCTTTGTCTTTTGACCTACTAGGATAGAGCCTGCGATTACGGCAAAAAAAGTATTTGCCAGTACTAAAAAGCGCCATGGGAATTGAAGGTATACAAGAGGAGTGGCTATTGTCCAGATAAAGGAAGATTTTTCGTGGGTCATGAAGGAAGTAAAAAGACCAAGAATAAAAAATGTTAGAACAATAGAGAATATTTTTTTATCTTTTCGAGCGTATTTGAGAAAAGCAATAACTAAAGCTGTAAGTACAAAAATAATGATAATAGGCCCAAAGAAAAAAGATAGATCATCATGAGGACCAATAACTGATGAGCCAACTCCCCAAAAAGTTGAGGTAAATAGCTGACTGATGGATACGAAATGTGCCCGATAATCAAAGTATCCTCCTAACATTGTTTCTGTGTGAGCAAATTGTTTTTCCAGTACTACGGGCAGGAAGAAGAAAGCAGCAATAAGTCCTCCCCAGACTAGTGATAGACCAAATTTGAATATATGAACTAGCGTTGTTTTGTTGATTCTGAGCTTGTCGTATTGAAAAAGAAAAACTAAAAACAATATCACTAATGCTGGAGAAAAAATGAGGGTGCTTATATTGTGACTTAGTATTAGTAAACCGAAAGAAAGAGCTAGTAAAGCTGATTTTTTTATGGTGAACTCTTTGGCTAGATTGTATGAAGCAAGAATTACAAGAGGAATAAACACAAAGGCCCATGACTCACCCATAGCACCACGAGAGTAAAGATCGGATGCTCGATATGGAGCATAAGCATAGATTAGCGCCGATAATACTCCACCCCACCTACCCCAAAGTCTATTTCCGAGCAAAAACATAGCTAAATTTCCAAGTATCAGGGAAAGAATAAAACCCAATTTGACTGAATCAAAAACACCAACCCCCAAAAGATTCGCAGCGGCCATGACGTAATAACTAAATGGTCCGTAGTAATTAAACTGAGGATAACCGTAGGCATAACCCATGCTAGGTACCCACCGACAAGGAATCTGAAAATCTTTGATGCACTTGACCATCTCGGTCACACGGATTGCTTGCATATCATCGTGCATGGCGAATGTACCGGGCCTAAAAAGAGAGGTGACAGTAGGAAGAGTAAGAACAACAACTAAGAAAGGCAATAACCATTGCTTGTTTTTTAGGAAAAAATTTTTTAAGCGATCCTTAATACTCATAGAATTGCAGAGCCTCCGCGGTGCCATCTATCCTAGCCGGCTTGGGATATTCTTTGATTAATTTCAAACGTTCCACAATTGAAGGCTGCATGTGATTTCTGGATTTGTTGATTACAAAGTATCTTTTGTTTTTTGGATCTGTGTTTACTAAACCTTCAGGAATAGTGATAATCGAAGGATTGGAACCGACGATGGTGATATTGCTGTGACCGTTGGTGTAGATTTGAAGGCCATCAGGAAGAGTACCAAAAAAACCTTCAGTAAAAACCACTACGTTCTCCCCTTTTGATTCTTGTTCGATTAAATATGCTGCAACTTCTTTTTGGCCCCAGCCTGCAGTCCATTCCTCAAGATACCCATTGCGCATATCGAAGGAAAGAGGGGCTTTGGTTGGTGTAAAAACACTAAGAATAGAAAAAACTAATGGCACAACTACAAGAATAAACGACGAAAGTTTAATTAGAATCCCTTTTCGAGTAACTAACCAGTTTAGGCCGATACTAATAATTGGTACAAGAGGTAAAACAGCAAACAATGCGTAACGACTGGTGTAAACCTTTGCAATGGAACCTTGGGCGACAAGAGGGAGAAGTGAAACCAACAGTAGAAAGAGCGATGTCAAACGGGTTTTTTTGGGAATGAAGCCAAAAATTAGAGCAAGTAATAGTGTTGGTGAAAAAAGTAACCATAACCAGTTTATGGTTTTTGCTAAATTATTTAGAAGAGGGTCTAGTGGATGCCTTAGGATCTCTTGCCAAGTAAATAAATAGTCTTGATTTCGAGCTCCAATCATTTGGAATGCCGGCCCAAGACGAAGAATGCCATACATCAGCTGAGAAATTACGATAACTGCAAACAAACCTAGACAGAGATTAACGAAAGATTTTAGTTTGTCAGCTTTGGGGCGAAAAAAGAAAACTAAAGCGACCGCGAGCCAAGCGTAAAAGAAAATCGCGGGCGATTTTGTAAGAAGCCCTCCACCAAGAGCAAATCCTAAAATCATGGCGTGGTCGAGTTTTCTGGTTTTGGCAAAAAGAGCAGAAAGGCCAAGCGACCAAACACCAAACATGGCTAGCATTGAGTCTGCGAGTGCCATCCGATCGAAAAACACTGAAAATGGAAGTACCGAATACGTAAGAAGAGTAAGAGCGACAACAAGAAAATTTCCAAAAAGAACATACGAGAGAAAACCTAGACCTAACAGAGTACCAAAGCCTGTAGCTACGGAAACAAGGCGACCAGCAACCAATGGATCATCTGTTAGTTTAAAAAATGGAATAGTGGCCCACATAAAGAGTGGTTGTTTACCATCTGTTTGGGGTAAAAATCTAAGGCTCGCTTCGTTTTTCATGACCTGAGACCAGCGAATATAGATGGCTTCATCAACGAAAACAGGAATATTATTTAGCTTTGAGAGTCTTAAAAAAAAGAACAAGCCAAAAGCCAGAAGAGAAATAAGAATTATCCAGAATGTTTTATTTTTGATCATACAATCCTTTTAGATCATTAATTTTGACGCTTAAAATTTGTTTTAACATGTCAGTTGATTCCTTGAAAAACCTTTTGTCCTTCCCTGTAGAGGTGTCTTCGTCTTTCCACTCAACATCGACTTCCTTTAAACGATTGCCGTATTTTTCGGCTAAGAAAAGTAGTTCGACATCAAACGCAGAAACCGACCATCCCTTGGAGATTTTTTTATCTGACATAACGGAAAGTTTGGGAAAAATTTTCTTGGCGACTGCCGTATTAAAAGCTTTGAAGCCACACTGTGTATCGACAACATCACGGAGTAAGAATAAACCTCGTACAAAGCGAAAACCCCACGAAGTGAGCTGACGGTACCAAGGAAAGTTGGCTCTGGCTTTGCCACGAGAACCAAAAACAACGGTGTAGCCTTCATCGAACCAAGGGAGTAGTTTTTCTACTTCTTTGAGAGGAGTTGATTGATCCATGTCGGTAAAAAGGACGATTTCACCTTTGGCAGCTTTTATGCCGGCGTAAACTGCTTTGGCCTTGCCACCATGTGGATTAGGAAGGACTCTAAACCCCGAATGACTTCTGGCGAAAGTTTGCGCAATCTCTCGGCTGCCATCGGTAGAACCATCGTCACTGATGATCACTTCGTAGTCGTAGCTAACTTTTTTGAGATATGTGTAAACTTCTTCAAGAACTCCCCTATCAAGATTTTCTTTTTCGTTGAAGTTTGGGATGACAATCGATAGTTTTATTGCTGACATAGTTTATTTGAATACCTGGGCCTTGTAATATTTTAACTCATCTATCGACTCGAGAATGTCATCGTGAGCTCGATGAGTTTCTTCTTTGTGAAAGGCAGGAAGGGATGGATACCAACGAAGAGCTAGTTCTTTGATGGTGGTCACATCAATAATGCGATAGTGTACAAAGGCAGCAAGGCGAGGCATATGTAGTCTTAAAAATTCACGATCAATATGAACTGAGTTTCCAGCTAATAAAGCCGTATTTGAAGGGCTGATTTTTTTGAGAAATTGGAGAGTTTGTTCCTCGGCTTCAGCTAAAGTGATTTTTGAGTCGTGTATTTCGTTTAGAAGGCCTGACTCGGCAAAGTGTTCTTGATTCCATGCAATCATGTTATTTAGAACTGAGCTTGGCTGGTTGATAACCAGATCAGGACCTTCGGCTAAAACATTTAATTCTCCGTCTGTCACTATCGTCGCAATCTCAACGATCTGATCTTTTTCAGGATTGAGCCCTGTCATTTCTAGATCTATCCAGATTAATTTTCCGTTGGTACTGCTCATCTTGTGTGTTCTAGTTTGTATATTTTTAAGTAATCAATTTGCCATGTAGAAACAACGTGTGATGGTCCAAAAACTGCTATCTGCCAGTCTGGATTACCTTCAGGTTGACATTTTTCTCCGTCTTCACAGATGACGAAAAGCTGATCAACAATCTTGTCTTCCCCTCTTACTAGCTTGGCCTGTTTGTTTTCTAGGAAGTAGCGATAGGATTCATCGTAGTTATTTTTGGAAATCAGTCCAAAGTTAAACTCCTGCCCTTGGGATTCTTGAATAATAAGGTCGGCAGCTTGCTCTGTCCTTCTTAGCTGGTAATTGGGATTGCCGAAAGCTGGGCTGGTGCGAAGAGCATTGAAAACAAGAATAGCAAAGAGAGTGATAAATACCCATTTAAAAACCGGATTCATCTTAACTACCGACGAGAAGAGTGCTCCAGAAAGTAGAAAAACAGCTGGGTATACCAGTCCTAAGTAGTGAATATATATTGGCTGATTGTAAAGACTCAAGCCTAAAATGGTAAATAATATCCAAGAAGTAATAATCTGGATGGATGGTTTTTTGCGGTTTATCAGAATATAAAACGCTGAAATTGCACAAAGGATAATAGTAACGATCAATTTTGGTTTTTCATTTCCGGTGAGGAGAGAACTTTGGGTGAAAGAGAAAAGAGTAAAGGGCTTTGTGAGTGAGTCGGCGAGATTGAATACTCCGGACTTGGCTGAGAGCATCGCCTTAAGTGCAGAGAGATTCATACCAGAGTGCTTAAGATCAAAGAGAACCAAAGGAGACATGAAAGCTAAGAATATTAAAACGGCAAATATCGTGTGTTTTGTAAAAGATTTTGCGGGGAGTTTTTCTTTTTTTAATCTAATGAGCGACAAAATCCAGAAAAGACCAAGTGTGGGTAAAAGAAGAAGCCCTAGATAGTGCATCTGGAGCGCAAAAGCGGCACTAGCACCAATTATGGGTAGCCAGAAATATTTTTTATTTTGCCAGATTTGATAAATGCCCCAGATACACAGGAGAGCAAAAAAGGGCATGGGGTTTGGATTCCAAGATGTTCGACCATAAATAATGGCAACCGGTGAAACTGCGAAAAATACACTTGCGACCAAGGCTGCTTCTTTTCCAAACCATTTTCTGGCCACAAACCATGTAAAAAGAATTGTGAGAACACTTAGGAGAGCAACCATAATAGCGGGTCCAACAGGATTGAAATTACTTAAGAAAAGTGCCGGAACCATCATGTAGTAATAAAGAGGGCCTAGATACATATTACCGACACTTGTTTGGGGACCAATAAAAACTAGATTGCCATCTCTTATGATGTCTCTCACGATACGGACATCACGACCCTCGTCACCTAAGAACGTCATGAAGCCATCTATCTTGAATAACCTTAGGAAAAGAGCAAGGGCAAGAATGACCAATAAAAATGCAAACTCAATTTTATTTTTTCTAATCCAGTTGATCATTTTGCGTGTATTAAACGATAGACTTTAATATTATCAATATTCCACTGATTCTCAATCTGAGTAGTGCCCAACGTATTGATTAGATCTTGCTGTGGGCCTTCTAAGTAACAGTTTACTTCATCTTCGCAGATGACAAATATCTGGTTTGTTTGTATGTCTTTGGAGGGCAGGGGCGTTATCTTGTTTTCCAAAAAATACAGATATGACTGATCATAATTCTGAATTGAGACTACTTCGAAATTAAAAGGCTCCCCTTTTGATTCTTTAATTATTAAACCTGCGATTTGTTCTGCCTTTTGGAGTTGGCGATTTGGAGTACTGAAGGTCGGACAAATTCGCAAATTATTTATGGCGATAACCAACAGAATAACTTGGGGTAGATATTTAATTGGCCATTTACTTTTGATAATTATGGCTGAGACTGCTCCGAATAGGATAAATACTGCTGGGAAAATTGTTCCAAGATAGTGAATTAAAACCGGATAGTTTAATAAACTTAAACCAGAAATTATAAATAGTAGCCAGACCGAAATAATCTTGATGTGATTTTGATGATAATTTTTGTAGAGATAGATGAAGACAGACAGACAAAATACAAGAGTGACTACCACACTATTACTGACACTCCCTACAAGAAGTGAGGTTGAAAGAGAAAATACTGAGTAAAGCTTGGAAAAGAAATGATTTAGACTAAAAGCAGCCGAATCGACAGAAAATAATGATAAGAATGCTTGAAAATTTATCCCTTTATTACTTATTTCAAAAAATAGTAAAGGGGACATTAGGATAAAGAAAATGACTATGGAGAGAATGGTATTTTTGACATACTTATTTACTGATAGTCTTTGTTTTCTTATTTTTTGAAGAGAAAGAAACCAAAATATACAAATTGTGGGAAACAAAAGAAATGCGGTGTAGTGCATCTGAAGAGCAAAAGCGGCACTGGCGCCGACAATGGGAAGCCAGAAATATTTTTTATTTTGCCAGACTTGATAAATGCCCCAGATACAAATAAGGGAAAAAAGTGGCAGAGGGTTAGGGTTCCATGAACACTGGCTATAGTCAATAGCGACAGGTGAGATTGAGTAAAAAATAGCGGATATGCCGGCAGCAACTTTACCAAACCATTTTCTGGCCACAAACCATGTAAATAGAATTGTCAGAACATTTAGAATAATTACCATAACGACGGGACCAACAGGACTGAAATTGGAGAGAAGTAAGGCTGGAGCCATGAGATAGTAATAAAGTGGACCTAAAGAAATATTACCGATGCTTGATGAAGGACCAATTAATAGAGAGTTTCCTTTTGTAACAAATTCACGAACTATACGAACATCTCTTCCTTGATCACCTAAAAATGTCATAACTTGATCGATATGGAAGATGCGAAGGAAGAAGGCGCCGATCAGGACAACAAACAAGAAAGTAAATTCATACTTATTCTTTTTGATCCAACTGATCATTTGATTTTTCGCCAGAGTCTAAACAGGTCGATGAAACTCTGGACAATAACGTTTAGCTTGGCACCGGTGGCTTCACCAAATTTTCGAGGGTAGTGTTGGACGCCGATTTCGACAATTTTGAAACCGGCTTTTTTGGCTTTGATTAAAAATTCTGAACTAATAAAAGCTCCTCTTTCACTCTCGAGCTTGGGGATACTGTCGACGACTTTTTTGGAGATAAGCTTGAAGCCGCAGTCGATGTCGCGAACATTTAGACCAAAAAGCATGAAGACAATTAACTGCCAAGTTTTGGAGTTTAGAATACGAGTAAATGGAACTTTTCGTTTTAGGTAGTAACCAATGACCATGTCTGCTTTGGTTTTTTCTTGAGTGTCGATAAAACGAGTGATTTCTTTGAAATTGAATTGGCCGTCAGAATCGATGAAGGAAATCCATGGGTATTTGCAGCCATAGAGACCACTCTTGAAGGCAGCACCGTAGCCTCTGTTGGGATTGTGATGAATGACGGAGATGTTTTTATTTTTTTTGGCTAGACTATCAGCGATACTTCCAGTTTTATCCTTAGAGCCGTCATCTACGATGACTATCTCCCATTCGGACACATTTTTTTTGAGATTTTCTATTACGTTTTTGACTGTCCGTTCTAGATTTGCCTCTTCATTGTATGCAGGCAAGAACACGGACAATTTTTCTATTTGTCTCGTCATACTCACAAGTATATACTAAAGGGTAGATGAAACGCCTATATTTAGTGCTCGCAGTTATCTTTTTTTCTTTGGCAGTTTGGATGCCGTTTGTTTTAAAGATTCAGCTTCCCGGATGGGGAATGGATTTTTCGGAAGGGTCCAAAATATTATGGCAAAACTATGACGGACCGAACTACCTAATCGTTGAAAAAACTTGGTACAACATAGAAGCTATCAAGACTCGATTTGCAAGCTTGATTCCGGCTGAGTATTATCCTGCTCACTTCCCTCTTTACCCAGCCATTATTGGTATTTTTGATCCTTTTATGAAGGGTCCTTCGGCAATGCTACTTTCTACTCTACTCGGTAGCGTTTTGTGTTTTCTCATGTTTTATAAATACCTTAAAGAGTATGGATTGAGTAAGAATCCTTTTTGGTTGAGTTTAGTTTTTCTTATTTTGCCAGCTCGATGGGTAGCCTTGAGAGCTGTGGGTTCACCTGAGCCATGGTTTATATTTTTTATAATTGCGAGTATTTTTTATTTTCGAAAAAATAATTTTTGGATGGCCGGATTATTTGGAGTATTCGCCCAGCTAACAAAAAGCCCTGCAGTGCTGCTGCTTGGAGCATATGGAATTTTTGCACTGGTTGAGTCTTGGAAACAAAAGAAACTGCAGTTTAAATATCTTCCTCTATTGATCCAAGGGTTGGCTGTTGTAGGTTTGTTTTGGTTTTACGGCGTACGAACTGGAGATTTTTGGGCATATTTTAATAGTGGCGATAATTTTCATCTATTTTGGCCACCATTTTCAATATTTGCTCCAAAGGGACAGGTTTGGGTAGGAAACTTCTGGCTTGAAGATGTAATTATGACTTGGCTTATCTTCGGCATTGGTGTAGCCAAGATGTGGAGCAAAAAAATGAAGATCGAAACATATTTTGCAGGAATATTTTTCTTATCGACTTTGTCCGTAGCTCACAGGGATATTAGCCGATATATCTTGCCAATCGCTCCTTTTGTGTTGGCAGGATGGGATAGCTTGATTCAGAAAAAAGAGTTTAAAGTGATTGCTGCAGTACTTGTGATCCCGATTCTTTTGTATAGCTGGAACTTCCTCCTGAACAATATGTCGCCTATCGCCAACTGGGCTCCGTATCTTTAGTTATTCTTTTTCTTCCAAATAACTAGGTTGTAGATGAACCAGTTTAGAGGGATGGTGAATAAGAAAATTCCAATGACCTGATAAAGGAATAATCGATCACCAAAGAGGGCTGTAAGGAGCATTACAACAGTTGTAGGAATGACGATTCCAGAGATGACAGAACTAAGATTGAAAGTAACAAATTTTTGAATTAATTGCTTTCCCCAAATAAGTTTTTCGTTTTTGAAGGTCCAGATATTGTTTAGTGTGAAATTGGAAATTATTGATATCTCGGCAGCAAGTGCATTTGCGACGCCGTTGATTAGACTGACGTTAGTTGGATCAACAACGAACAGAGACTTAATTATCTTGGCACCTAAAGTATTTACAACAAATCCGATTCCTCCGACGACACCAAATTTAATAAATTTTTGAGTGGTTGGATCGTTCCACCTTAGAAGAAAAACGGATCTAAAAATATCTTTGGCCGTTTTTGGCTCTATCTTGGACTCGCCTTTGGTTCTTAAGCCAAACTGTAGAGGTATTTCTTTTACATCGGCACCTAACTTGACCATTTTGTACAAAAACTCAAGTTTGTAGCCAAAATTTTTGGAGTACAGATGATCCATATCCATGGTGTCTACAAATCCCTTGACTCTACTGGCTTTGAGGCCACCAGTTGGATCTGTAATTTTGAAGAACATTTTTGAAGGGAAGAAAAGAACAAAGCGAGCAACCATTCCACCCACTTCGCTAAAAAAGACACGTTTGAATCCCCAACCCTTGGGGTTGCTTCCTCCCTTTATTTTGCGAGAACCCAAAACGTAGTCGTAGCCTGCCGTAATTTCTTTGAGGAGGACTGGAATGTCTTTGGGTGGGTGTTGGAAGTCAGCATCAAACTCGATAAGAACATCAGCCTTAAGCTCTTTCATAGCGTATCTAAAGCCTTTGACATAGGCTCCACCTATACCAGCCTTGGTTGGGTTGAGGAAAAGCTCAAGGTTTTTGTATTTTTTTTGCTTGCTTTGGACAATTTTGTATGTACCGTCTGGAGAGGTATCATCGACTACCAGTAGTATGCACTGATAGTCCTTGATTTTGGGGAAAACATCACCACAGAGTGTGTCGATCATCTCGCCGATTGTTCCGGCTTCATTGTAGGTTGGGATGACAACAACTGCGACGGGAAGTTTTTGCATAAGTTACTTTGATTTTTCGTCTTTACAACAACCATCATCGCATTTTCCACAACACTCGTGATCTGCATCTGGCTCGGCGATTATTTCTTCTCTTTTGTTGTCTTCATCGTACCAGTAAAGTTTTTTCTCGTCTTCGCCAATTGTTTTAAGGTGAGAACCGTCGCAGAAAGGCTGGTTTTTACTCAATCCGCACATACAGATTGCTTTGTCTCCTGCTATCAATGGACCATGGGCTGATTTTTTTACTAGTCTTGCCATAGGAGTATTATATACTCTAAAGATAATGAAGATAGATATTTTGACTATATTTCCAGAGATGTTTGAGAAAGTATTTGGGACATCGATCATAGGAAGAGCCACGGGAACGGGTGTGGTGGAGATTAATGTGCGAAATTTGCGTGACTGGAGTGATGATAACTATAAAAGTGTAGATGACCGTCCTTTTGGCGGCGGAGCTGGGATGGTGATGAGAGTCGACGTAGTCGACCGCGCTTTGAAAGATCTGAAAACACCAAACTCTAAAGTAATATTGCTGGATACTAAGGGTAAAATGTACAATCAGAAAGCAGCAGAGACACTAAAGAGTGAAGAACATTTGATCTTAATAGCTCCTCACTTTGAGGGTATCGATCATCGCGTACACGACAATCTGGTTGATGAAGTATTTTCTATTGGACCTTTTGTGCTTTCGGGCGGAGAACTGCCTGTTATGGTGATGGTTGACTCTATTGTGCGTCTACTTCCAGGTGCATTAGGTAACCCCAAATCTCTTGAAGAAGAGTCATATTCTGAAGAGTTTGAGACTGAGTATCCTCAGTACACTCGACCGGCAGAATACAAGGGCTGGAAGGTTCCAGAAGTGCTACTTTCGGGGGATCATAAAAAAATTGCAGAGTGGAGAAAAAAGAAGTAGCTAAGGAGCGTGGTTTTTCCAACGTTCTTCTCGATTTTCTTCAATTTCTTCGTTGTGCTTTCTAATCCACTCTTCATCAGCCATTTTCTTTTTGGTGTTTATATCTTCTTCGATTTTTTTGAGAGCTTCCTTTAGCTCAACACTCGGAGACCCATCAGGAGCAAATAATGGTGGTTGAGTTTCTTGGTTTGGATTAGGTATTTCGGACATATTTATTTTGGATAGCCAATTGGCATTAGGGCAATTATAGTATCCCCTGATGAAACTGTAATTAGTTCTCTTAATTTTAATTCGTCAAAATTGGTACTTACATTGGTTCCTAGCTTGAGACTTTCTGCTTCAAGAGCCACATTTTGAGCGGCATATCCGGCTTCCATGAAGACCTCTTTATCATGACTAATGCCGCCATAGGCTTCTGCCATTTTGGCCATATCTCCAGTGATAACTAAAATTGCAGGAATGTCTTTGAATGAGGATTGATTTAATAAATCAAAGAGGGCTTCTCCCATCTCTACTTTTTTTATTGGCTTTAGCTGATGGAGCATTGTTCTGTCCCCGGGGATGTATTGATACTCTCCTGCCTCTAATCCAGTAACGTTGTTGGCAATAAGAAAAACGGTAAGAGGATAGGTGGATTTGGCTGATGGAGCAGTTCTGTCGCCCCAATCAACATTGACACCTTGGGCTGCCCAGAGAATTTGGGAAACTTGTTTTAGAGTTAGTGCAGTGTCGGTAAAATCAAGTCTTGTTTTTCTATTTTTGAGAACTAGTTCTATTGAGCTTGCGCTTCGGTAGTCTGGAAGAGGAAGTGATATCCCGTCTGCTGGAAGAACCAACTCAACAGCAAATGACTCTTCTTGTGTAGGAACTTTTTTATCTTGATCACTAACAATGAGTGCTGTGAGAGACAAACCTAATACTGCCAAAATAGTAAGCAAAGGAGTTTGCCATTTTTTGGCAAACTCCAGAACTAATTTTAGTGACAACTTTTGTTTTACAACAACCTTTTTCTTTTTCACAGGGCAGTGATTGTTTTAGAGGTAACTACTTACCTTGGCTTCTTGTCTTATTTGTGAGTACCATTCTTGAGATCTGGTGTAGATTTCTTGCTGGTATAAAGAGTCTTTTATTTCGGCTGTAACATCTTCTAGTTTTTTGTCGGCGAAGGACTCTTTGTTTTCGGTGAAGTACTGCATAACAGCTTCATCAGTTATCTCAATTTTACCGGTGGATTCAATTAGTTTTTTGAGACCAAGACTCTGTTCAATTGACTGAAGTGCTTTGTCTTCGGTCATACCAAACTGAGCAAGAGCAGCTTTGAACTGTTCTTCTCCTCCATACTGAACCTTTATTTTGGCTAGTTCATCTTGAATTTCCTGATCGGTGACAACAATATTGTTTTTCTTTAAATTTTCTTCAAGTAATCTTTCTGAAACTATCTCTTCTAGTGTCTGTTCTGCATATTTTTCGGCCATTTTGTTGTTTAGTTCCATGCGAGAGATGACTGATTTGTTGACTGTGCCAGCAACAAAGAGACCTCTATTTTTTTGGACTAAAAGGAAGACTACTATACCAATAGCAATAATGAGAAGAACCTTGACGATAAAAATAGGATTAATTTTCTTTTTGGAAACAATCTCAGCTAATGGAGCAACTCTCATTTTCTTAATAACTTTGACAGCCTTTTTGGCTTTGGTGGTAGTTTTTGG
>CAZMCB010000002.1:0-71331 GCA_964564895.1 uncultured Pseudomonadales bacterium
TGCTAGTGGACTACCTGAGGCACAGTACTATGGTGAATATTCCCAGAACAAATATATTTGGGAAAATTGGAAAGATGCTGGATTTGATGCTCCTGAAAAACCACTAGATTTGTTAAATGGTACAAGATTTGCCACAAACGAAGAGATAAAAGTGAAAGTAGATGGATATGATTATCAAATTCGCCCAACTGACTTGATGGGGCTTAGATATAAGTATCAGAACGAAGATGAAATTGGATTCCCATATAAAGTGGATCATTACTCGGCGGCTATTTATCACAGTCCAACAATGTTGATAGCATTGGCTGGAGAAAATGGGATTGCTTCGGCAGAAATAGATTATCATCACCCAGAAGAGCAAACCCGAGTAGAAGAAATGGCGGGGAATCGAGAGATGTTTGAGAAAAAAAGATTAGAACAAAAGAGAGCAATAGTGCTTCAAAACTTTGATTTGTGCTGCAATATTGTCAAATGGAAAGAAGAGGGAGTGTGGCCGACTATTGTGATGGAAGCAATTAAGAATAATACTGCTCTTCCTTTGGAACATTTTGATATTCGAGACTGGAAATTAAATGAAGGAAAGATTGTAAAAAGAACGATAAACATAGGGGTCTAGAAAAATAGCCTCCTATTGTGCTAGAATATGCAAGTTAATTACTAATTTGCTTGAAGACGAATCTCTGAAAGTCTTTCAAGTTTTTAAAAGAGATAAAAAATATGGCTACAAAGGCTAAAACAACGGTTGCTTCTGCCGAAAAAGAAGTAAAAAAAGTCGTTACAAAAAAGGTTACTCCTGTAAAAAAGGAAGCCGCTCCCAAAAAGACTGCTGTGAAGAAAGTTGTTGTTTCTAAAGAAGTTTTGGATGAAGCAAAAACCGCGGAGATTGCCACGGAGAGTACTCCTCGCAATGACGTAAAGAAAGCTCCCGCATCTATGGTGGAAGAACTCTTTGAAGCTGGTGCCCATTTTGGCCATGTGGTCAAAAAATGGAATCCTAAAATGAAGAAATATCTTTGGGGTGCTATGAACGGAATTCACATTTTTGATCTTGAAAAAACTGCTGATGGACTTGATGCAGCTTGCAAAGCTCTTACCAAAGCTGCTTTGGAAGGCAAGAGAATCGTCCTCGTTGGCACCAAGAGACAAGCTAAAGCTATGCTTGAGGCAGAAGCGAAGAGAATTGAAGTTCCTTTTATTACCCAGCGTTGGATGGGTGGATTAATCACCAACTGGAAACAAGTAAAACTAACCCTTGATAGATTGAACTCCCTCAAACTTAAACGTGATCAAGGTCAACTCAAAAAATTCACCAAAAAAGAACAAGTTCTTTTTGATAAAGAAATTGCCCGTTTGGAAAGAGTTGTTGGTGGTATTGCCACCCTTAAAGATGCTCCTGAAGTAATCGTTGCTATCGATACTCACAAAGAAAAACTTGCTGTTAAAGAAGCCAGTAGTCGTGGTGCTATGGTAATTGGCTTGGTTGATTCCAACGCTAACCCAGATATGGTAGATTTTGTTGTTCCTATGAATGATGACTCCGCCAAAGGTTTGGAGATCGTGATTGGCGCTTTTGGAAAGGCCTTAGAAGTTGGTTTAAAACAACGTAAGGATTTAGCAGCCGCACCACAAAGTAAATGATGGATCAAATCAAAGAACTACGAGAGAAGACCGGAGCTGGAGTTATGGATGCCAAAAACGCCCTTACCGAAGCTAATGGCAATATGGACAAAGCAGTTGAGCTTATCCGTGCCAAAGGACTTGCTCGTGCCGAAGAAAAGTCTGACAGAGAAGTAAAAAGTGGCAAAGTATACTGCTACACTCATGCTGGAGGACTTTCTGCCGCTATGGTAGAAGTTGCTTGTGAGACTGATTTTGTTGCCAATACATCAGAGTTCATGGAGCTTTGTAAAGAAGTTGCTTTGCAGATTGTATCTATGAATCCTAAAGATGTAGACGAGCTTTTGGCTCAAGCATATATTCGTGATGGATCAAAAACAATCGAACAGCTTGTAAAAGAAGCTATCGGTAAAACAAAAGAGAACATTCGTATTATTCGTTTCGCCAGATTCAAACTGGGAGCTGAGTAATCGTATTAAAACAAAAGACCCGCCTGTGAGACGGGTTTTTTTGTTGTTACTAATTCCTGTTGTACAATTGGAGTATATGGTTATAGAGCACGAACTAATTACCCTTTTACGTCAGAAGTTTGCCAGAGTGATCGAAAATGTCGAAGAGGATTTCGAAACTATCCGTGTGGGTAGAGCTAAGCCTAGTTTGGTGGAGAACATTGGTGTAATGGCTTATGGTGGTCGTATGCGCCTCATGGAAGTGGCTTCAATCTCAGCACCTGATTCAAACATGTTAATTGTTTCTCCTTATGATAAGTCTCTTATGCGTGAGATTGAAAAAGCGATTGCTGATAGCGAGATGAAACTTTCTCCTGCCGTAGCTGGTGACATTATTCGCATTGTAATTCCATCTCTTACTCAAGAGCGTAGACTAGACTTTGTTAAGCTTCTTAAGCAGAAAACGGAGTCTGGAAAAGTGATGCTTAGGCAAGCCCGCCAGGATGTGAAGGAAAAAATTGACGCTCTTAAAGAGAGAAAAGAAGTTTCTGAGGATGATATCTTTATGCTTCTTGAACAGCTAGACAAAATTACGGGTGAGCTAAATGAGAAAGTAGATGAGATGGCACGGTTGAAAGAAGAAGAAATAATGCAGGTTTAATTGACAAAGACAACAGATTCAACTTTGGTGATTCTTTGCTCGTGATCTTCGATTTTAGGACGATAGGTAGAAGTTACTTTGTTTTCGATATGTAACTTATGGATTTCTCCAACAAGATTATCTTGAATAGTGAGCATTGTGTTTTTGAGGTCAGAAATGTCATCTTTTATTCCAGAAATGTTACCTTTTATTCCAGAGATATCTTCTTTAATCTCATTTAATTGGTTTTGAACATCAAGAAAGCCTTCTGCGGTGCGAGAGTCAAGCTTTTCGAGTTCCGCTTTAGTAGAAAAAGTCTTTTTTAGCTTTTTGACATCTGCGTCCGTGATCATAGTTTCAGTATAACAAATATCTTGCTATGATTTAGTAATGCAACTAATTGTTTTTATACTCATGCTCTCGGTTTTGATTCTTATCCACGAACTGGGGCATTTCTTGATGGCACGATTATTCAAGATGAGAGTGGAGGAGTTTGGAATTGGCTTACCTCCAAGAGCTAAGGGCTTGTTTAAACGAGGTGGAACATTATTTAGCTTAAATTGGTTACCCTTGGGAGGATTTGTGAAACTTTACGGTGAGGATATGGAAAACCCCGAGCAAGCGGCATCTCCTGAAGCTTTCTTTAATAAACCGATGTGGCAGAGAGCGGCAGTGTTATTAGCTGGAGTAACGATGAATTTTATATTAGGTGTTGTCCTGTTTGGCGTGGTGTACTCATATCTAGGAATTCCGACAAAGACAGATAAGGTGATGATTGTAGAGATAGGTCAAGACTCACCAGCTGCATTAGCTGGAGTAACTGCTGACAGTCAGGTATTGAAAATGATTGAAGGACAAAATGAAATTACTTTTTCGGGGATTGAGGATTTTGTAATGAAGGTTGACGGTCTCAAGGGAAAAGAAATAGAGATGGTTTTGTTGGAAAAAAGCGGAAGGGAGAAGTCTGTGAAGCTAACTCCTCGTGTAAACCCTCCAGAAGGGCAGGGAGCACTCGGTGTGGCACTATCAAGCATGGAAATGAAGAAGTACCCGATTTGGCAGATGCCTTTTAGAGGAGCTGTTGTTGGTTTGGAAGAAGCATGGGGATGGGGAAAAGAAATCGCAAGCAATTTGGGAATGATATTTGTAAATCTAGTAACCGGAAAGGGTTTGCCAAAGGATGTATCCGGTCCTGTTGGAATTTATGAAGTAAGTAAGGAAGTATATAAAGTTGGCTGGGTGGCTGTGTTGCAGTTTATGGGAATACTTTCTATTAACTTAGCAATTCTTAATGTAATGCCATTTCCGGCGTTGGACGGCGGAAGAATTGCATTTCTTGGGGTTGAGAAAATAATAGGAAAAGGCAAGAAAAATAAAATTGAAGGATATGTAAATACTTTTGGAATGATTTTCTTGTTGGGACTGATGCTACTTATTACAGTCAAGGATGTTATTAAGTTGTTTGTAAAATGAACGAGCCGGAAATAGGACAGGATATAAGTTTAGAGAAAAATCAGGATAAAAATACTGTAACGATTACTGATGTAAATGAAAACATGCACCAAATAGGTGGAACTTATCCTAAACATAAAATTGAGGCGCAGTCAGAAATGGGAAGAGAAATGAAAATAGTTTTGAAAGATGTAAATGAAACAATTGACGAAAGATATTTTTTCCCAGGGGAAACTAAGAACATGAGTTCGGCAGAAAGATACTATTATAAATGGAATCTATTAAGACAGAAAGGAATTCCCACAGTCGGATCGATGAGAATAGTTGATAGTGGTACTGTAGCAATGGGAGATATGACGGCTGATGGTAGTCAGTTTTTTGGTAAAGAAATTGTAAGTCGTTCTTTTGAATCAGAATATCAAAAAAAGAGACCACTATCCAAGACAGAGGAAAAATACTTGGAAATTAACCCAAGAGAAATAAAAGATAAACTTGATAATCTATTTATGGATGCTTGGAGGAAAGGAGTGATTTTGCCAGAAGATGATTATTATGATTTGCTGGTTCATCCGGATGGAACTTGGCAAGTGATGATACTTGATTTATCAAACTTGAGGCCAAAGAGAGATACTGATTTACTTGAGAACTATGAGGAAATGAGAAGAGATATGTCGACAGATGTAGACTATATTAGAAAGCATTTATTAAGAATTAAAGCTTAATGATCGACAAAGATTGTTTGTTTTGCCAGATAGGAGAACACAAAGAGCCCGCGGAAATTGTGTGGGAAAGTGATGAGTTTATTGCTATTAAAAACAAGTATCCGACTGCCCCGATACATGTATTAGTTATGCCGAAGCATCATATAAAAAAGGCTGAAGTTGGGACTAGCGAAAGTGGTATGTTCTGGGGTAAAATAATGCCAGTCGTTTTTGAAGTGGTTGCTCTGCTTAGCCTAGATAAAACTGGGTACAAACTAGTAAACAATGGAGCAGGTTACAACCACTTTGAGCATGAACATATTCATATTCTGGGAGGTTCTAAAACTGAACCAGGTGGATCAACATAACGATCAAAAAGAAAGGTAGGTGTATCTATTTATGGCACTCGTTGCAAGAAAAAAACAAGGACAAACCACACAACAACTCATTAGTGAATTTAAAAAATTGACTTATGAAGATTCTGGACTCGAAAGGGTTAAATCTGTGGGAATGACTGGTTTCCAAAAACCTTCTACTGTACGTAACATCAAGATGATCGAACTTCGTAAAGCTTCGGCTAGAATTCGTCGTCGTAACAAACGCGCAGCTGGAATTACCAAATAATTAACTATCATGCTCTACTCACAGCTTAAGTCTGAGACCGTGACTGCTTTAAAAGCGGGAGATTCTCGTTTAGTAAATGCTTTGAAGTTTATCGTTTCTGAACTGGGATATGCTATCGACATGCGCAATGGTGAGCCCGCAGATGATGAAGTAATTCGTGTGTTGACCAAGGAAGCTAAGAAACGCAAAGACGCAATTGAGATCTATGAAAAAGCAGGTGACACAGCTCGAACTGATCAGGAGAAGTATGAGCTAAATTTGATTGAGAAATATTTACCATCTTTAATGCCTGAGGCTGAAGTTGAAGCCGAAGTGGCTAAGATTGCAGCAGAGACCGGATTAACTGGAGGAAAACTCATGGGTGCGGTAATGGGTAAACTTCGTGGAAAAGCTGATGGAGGAGTGATAAATAAGATTGTGATGGCTAAGTTTTCGTAATATTTTCCTTAATCCCTTTATACCTATTCCTTACAGAAAACGGTTGACGTTGAATTGCCTGCGCAATTCACGACCTGTCGCGCAGCGAGAAACCCTGATGACTACATCAGGGACCGGGCTTTCTTACGCTTTGCGCGGTCTTTCTTCCAGGGACAGGTATGTGGGATTTAGAGTAAAATATTAAATAATGATTAAGCTTGATTTAAACATTGCTGCTGATAGTAGATATCCGTTTGACAGGAAAAGAGTTAAAGAGGCTTTGATTAAGACATTAATAGAACAAGAAATCGTTGATGGGGTAGTGAAGATTTCTTTATCTGTTGTGGGAGAGCGAAAAATTAAAGAGTTGGAGAAGAAGTATTTTGGAGAAGATAAAGTAACTGACGTACTATCATTTCCTTTGGAGGAAGGTATAGAGATGCCTGAAGACTTTGATGGACTAAACTTGGGGGATATCGTTATTTGCTACCCTCAAGCCAAGAGACAAGCTATTCAATGGAACAGAATCATAGATGAGGAGATAGAGTTTTTGGCTTGTCATGGACTACTTCACTTGTTGGGAGTACATCACGACTGAATTTAGGCGTGATTTGTTATATAATCCACAACGTACTTTAAGAATTTGTATTCATGGAGGTAGAGATGGTAGATAAATTGAAAAAAGAGAATTGGCATGACATGGGGTATCTAAATGGTTTGGGAGTAATGCTTATCGATCGACTCAAGGACAAATCCTTTGATATCGTTTCTTTTCACTCAAAATTTAATCAAGGTCCGTATGTATTGGAAAACTGTCAGTTGAAGTCGAGCATAATTGAGGTTAAGGATACACTGGTGAAGATTCGCCTGAAACCATTTCGGAGCATTTCATTTGACTTACATGAAGATCCAAAAGTGACAATTGAGTCTGATCGACAGATAAAGATAGTGCGAAAACTAAACTCGGAAGACACTGTCACTAGAATTATTCTGATAAATAATATTCCTAAGGAGGATGAAAGTGCTCAAGAAATCCAGTAAGTTTGTTTTATGTTACGACGATGTGACTTTATTGCTTGATTTTTTATATAGAGCCCTTAAAGACAGACAGTTTGATTTTACGTATAAATTGTCGGATATGAGTGGTGAACCGGTTGTTTTACTAAATCAGCAGTTGTCTTCTGAGTTGGAAGATCCTATTCGGGCTGAGATCAGAGGAAAACGAAGAAATAGATCGGAAGTTTTGGTAATAATAACCGAGTCCGACGAACTCCTGATTTCAATATCAGGATGGAGAAAGCCGCTTTTTGTTGATCTTGGGGAAAAGGATCACGGAAAGATATCTATAACAAACGCAGATGAGGATGTGTACATCTTCCAAATTCATTGCTAGCGGGAAGGATAATAATGAAAACAAAAGAACCGATTTGTTTTACTTTTCTTCTGTCGGAATGGACTCAGTCAACGGAAAAGCTCAGTGAAGCCATTGATGGACATTCAGGTTTTGATTTTGTATATCAGATGCACGATGAAACTGAAGAAACCGTAATTGAAGATTGTGAACCAAGAGGAATATTTAACACTCATATTCAAATGGAATTGGAAGAAAGAGAAGGCAAGCAATATCTTGTATTTTCTTGTACGATTCCGAAGAATATTCTTGGAAAAGAGGTAGGGATATTAATTACACCTCCGACAGAATTTGGATTGCAAATTGAAAATGACGAAGACAACGGAATTGTTCATATAACCAATTCTGTTGGCGACCAGTACTGGTTTTACTTTTAATAAAATACCGCCCTTGATGAAAATCAGGGGCTTTTTTGTGGAAAAATGATGGTTTAAGGCGATGGGGGAAACAAATTTAAAAAATTGAGTAAGTTTTGACGATAGTGAAGGGGGCAGGGAAATATGAAAATTGATACAGTTGCTCAAAAAACTGATTGTATCTGATATAGATTTTAGTAGTTGACACGAGTGAGGGGGACAACATAAGGTAATAGCTACCGTGAGCTTTTATCAAAAATATCGACCAAAGAAAATATCTGAGCTAGACCTAGTGTCTGTGCGTGAGTCTTTGGAATCGACTTTGAAGAGTGGTAAAGTATCTCACGCTTATCTTTTTGTTGGTCCTAGGGGATCAGGAAAGACAAGCGCAGCCAGAATTTTGGCTCAAGTAATTAACTGCGAACAAAATCAAGGGAAAAAAGATAATTTGGATGAACCGTGCGGAAAGTGTGATGCTTGTGTTAGTTTGAGTTCTGGAAGTAGTGTGGACGTAATCGAGATAGATGCTGCCTCAAGCGGTTTGGTTGATGATATCCGTGATCTGCGTGAGAAGGTACGTTTGGCTCCTGTAACACTTCCTAAAAAGGTTTATATCATCGATGAGGTGCACATGGTGTCAACAGCTGGATTTAATGCACTTTTGAAGACTTTGGAAGAGCCACCAGCACACGCAATTTTTATTCTTTGTACAACAGAGTCTCAGAAAGTTCCTGAAACAATCATGAGTAGATGTGCCAGAGTGAATTTTACAAAAGCCAACAACAAAGAAATTGTAGGGTCCCTTATGAAAGCTGTTAAGGGAGAAGCTCTTGATATCGATGAAGAAGCTTTGCGAGAAATTGCTGAAGCAACAGACGGGAGTTTTCGTGAGGGTCATAAACTTCTGGAACAAGTAGCGTCATATGGCAAGACAATTGACACGGTTCTTGTTTTGCAGGTGTTAGGAATTGTTGGGAGACAATCTATAAAGAAGTTGCTGGAGGCTGCCAAAAAACGTGATTCTGGAAAAATTGTAAAAATCTTTGGGGAAATGGAAAAGGCTGGAATAAAAGCGCAGGTATTGGCTACATCGCTTTTATCTGAGGTAAAAATTATGCTGGAAGAAAATCTGGAAAAAGGTGCTTCTATAAACGATGAAATGAAACTTGTGGATGAGCTAATTGAGGCGACAGATAAAATAAAAGTGTCTCCCTTGCCTTTGCTTCCATTGGAAATTGCCCTTTTGACATTGGCAATCGATGACAGCGGGGGAGGCGTAACCTACCCAAAAGTTGAGACGCCTGCCCGGCCAGAAGAAAAGTCTGATGAAATAAAAACAGTAATGGCAGAAAGTGCGATACAGTCCGAAGAAACTGAGAATAAAGGTAATATAGTTGTCCAAAATTATGACGGGCCTTTGGTGGGAATTGAGAAGATAAAAACGGAGTGGATGGACTTTTTGAATGTGATGTCTGGCAGCTGCGGTTCTTTGGCAGGAATGCTTCGACTCGTTTCTCCAGTTGATGTAAAAGGAAAATCGATAACACTTTCTGTGACTTCAAGATTCCAGCAAGATATGCTCGAGCGAGAAGTAAAAAAGAAACTAATTGAAGAACAAATGACGAAGATCTGGGGACCGATGACTTTTAAGTGTGTCTTAGGTGAGAAGGGACCAGAGAGAACTATGGCAGAGCCAGAGGATATGAATGTGGAGCCTGTTGATAATGCAGAGATTGAGGACAAAGGAATAATTGGAGCGGCGGAGAAGATTTTTGGTGGGTAATTCTTCGATATTGTTTTTCCTCAATGAGACCTGTCGTCTTATACCGTTTTCAAAAACCGGATGTTCTCTGGCCAGCGCCAGAGCCATCCTTCGACTGGGCAGACGCAAAAATTTTCTCTGCGAGAAAATACCGGATTTTGCGTATGTGCGTATATTTTTGAAAAGGAATAAGACTTCGGTCTTTTATTTCGGAATACATTTTTCAGAATATATTGTTTAGGGCTTGTTGTTATAATGGGGTAGTTAAAAGTTAATTCAAAAAAATGTTTAATGGAATAAAACAATTCGGTTCTCAGGGTGCTGCCATTGCTAAGCTTGCAATGCTTCAGAAAAAGATCCAAGCTCACAAAACTGAAGTCGAAGAAGGGGACGTAAAAGCTGTAGTTACTGGTGACGGAAAATTGAAAGAACTTTATATTGATGGTGAGAACATGAGTAAGGCTGCTAAAGTCATTAATGAAGCTATTACAAAGGCTCAGAAGTACTCAGCAGAAGAGATGAAAGATTCCATGGGTGACCTTTCTAAAGTACTTGCAAACATGCCGAAAGGAATGGGAATTTAGGACATATGCGCAGTATTAGGCCGGTTCAGAAAGTAATTGATGCATTTGAGTCTTTACCTGGTGTAGGGCCAAAGTCTGCGGCACGTCTGGCTTATTATCTTTTAAATGTTCCTCAGGAAAAGCTAACGAAGTTTGGAGAGGCCCTAGAAAATTTGAAGAAAGATACCAAACTTTGTGCACTTTGTTTCAATGTGGGTGAAGAAGAGTTTTGTCCTGTTTGCCAAGATGATAATCGCGATAGATCTCAGGTTTGTGTAGTAGAAAACGCACTGGATCTTTTGGCCTTTGAGAGAGCAGATGGATATAAAGGGGTGTATCACGTACTTGGTGGTGTAATTAATCCTTTGGCCAATATTGGTCCTGATGATTTGCGAATTCCTCAGCTAATGGGAAGGGTAAAAACAAAAGAAATTAAAGAGCTTATCATCGCTACAAATCCAAATATGGAAGGGGAAGCAACGGCGATGTATATCACCCAAAAAATCAAGGATATGGGACTGGATGAAGATATAAAAATTACGAGAATTGGGAGAGGTTTGCCAACGGGAGCCGATGTGGAGTATGCTGACGGTCAGACACTTTTGAGGGCACTTGAGGGTAGAAGTGAGATGTAGAATAAGCTAGCGGAATTTTTGTGGCTTGTGCTTGCATTCTTGGCTATATTTCCTGTAGGCTTATTTATGAATCTAACCATAGAAAACAGTTTGGGAATGGACTCGTTATCTGTGAATTCTCAAGAAAAGATGAGCATGTCAGAAATTGGGGAACGCTTGAGAAAGGCGGTTCCAGGCATTGCTGTCATAGACAATGATTTTTCTTTGAAAACTAAGGAGTATGAGCTGGGAATGGGTGGAAAACAGCCAGGAAGATTGCCTGAGGAATCAATGAATCTACTAAAAGACTTGAAAAGTTTAGGTTGGGAAGTGCTGGTAGTGTCTAATCAACCGAAAGAAGGCCATCAGATAGCGAGATTGGTGAAAGGTGTCTCTAAAGATAAGTATCCAATTTTTCCTGATAGTGTGAAGGAAGTCTTGGGAAATGAAGGCGTTGATGGAGGCGGAAAAGATTTTTTGTGGAAGAAATATAAAAATACTCAGGAGGCGATAACAAAAACTGCCGAGTGGATATCGGGGAAAACCCAGAAGGTTTTGGGTCAAATATATTTTGTGGGAGACCGCGAAAGTGATGTGGAGTTTGCAAAAAAAGTGGAAGGTGATCTTAAAAATAGAGGAGAAAATAGAGTGGTAAATATTTGGAAAGTAAAAGGATTAGAACTGCCAAAAATACTGAAACCTTTAGAGAAATTTATTCCTTAGATAGACTTGGTTGTGGTTAAATGAAGGTAATGCCCAATGTATTAGGTCAAATGGCTCAGGACGTAGCCGAAAATTTGTATGAGGTTGGTAAAAGTGCTGTAAAAGGAACGGTAAATGCTGTGGCAGATGTAGCTTCTGAGTCGATTGAACAAATTACTACAGCTTCTGCATCAGTTACTACACCGGTACCTGAGAAACCGAGTACACCAACGGAATCTGGAAATATAGAAACTAGAAAAAGAGCTGAGCTAGAAAGATTTAATGAAGTAAAGGCTGAACTGGCCCAGTACATTGAAAGAAAACAACAGTTAGATCAAAAAATTGCTCAAGAAAAAATGGAGGAAGACCAAGGAAAAAATCAGAAGAAAGCCATGGAAAAAGGAAAACGAGATAATTGGGTAAGTAGAATCATAAATCGTTCACAAACAAATACTGAGAAAGGGAGATTGCAGGAGTAAACTATTTAGCCTATAGGGGTTGTATTTTTTATTGATATGGGTTAAACTATGCCATCTTAGAACTTTAAGGAGGCGTTACATGGATAGACAAGTATTTGATTTGACTGTTAAATCAAGATGTGAGTTTCTGGCGTTGGGGAAAAACAACAGTGCCCTTGCTTTCAAAGCCGGTCTGATCTCTGGACTGAACTTCGGACTAGCGAGACTGAAAGCGACTGAACTGATTCCTGACTGGGATTTGGTTGACGTTTTAGGAAGTAACTCGATCATTATCGATCAGGCTGTTGAAATGGTTAACAAATCGATGCCAGTCGGTGTTTTTTGTGACGCGTCGATGTTTTTTGAGCCCGAACGAAGAGCTGATCCACAGTTTGCTCGTGGATTTACAGACGGCTTCTTTTATGTCTATAACCTCAGCGATTTCTTTCTTTCTCTCTTTCCTCGGAATCAGAGAGATTCACGATTTAATGAAACAAAATTGATCGTGGAATCTCGTAAAGCAGAAATTATGCAGTTCCAACTTTAAAAAATAATAAATAGCCCCGCCACTCGCGGGGCTTTTTTGTTACAATCGAGCTATGCTACATCTCTACAACAGTCTTACAAAAAAAGTCGAAGAAATTGAACCTATCCGTGCTGGAGAAATTGGAATATATGCTTGTGGTCCAACTGTCTATGGATTTACTCATATTGGACATGGGAGAAAGTACGTAACAGATGATGTGTTGAGACGCACCTTGGAAGTAATTGAAGAGTTGAAAGTAAAACATGTCCAGAATGTAACTGACGTGGGACACTTGGTTTCTGATGGCGACGAAGGTGAAGATAAGATGGAGAAAGGCGCAGCTGCTTCTGGGAAAACTGTGTGGGAAGTAGCACAGAAGTACACAGAGTATTTCAATAATGTGATGGAGGAGCTTAATATCTTGCCTCCAACTGTTGTGTGCAAGGCTACAGATCATATTGATGATCAGATTGCATTAATAGAAAAAATAATGGCTAATGGATATGCATATGATACCGAAGAAGCAGTGTATTTTGACGTAACAAAATTTGAAGACTATGGCAAGATGTTTAATCAATCATTTGAGGATAAAACGGTAGGATCTCGTGATGAGGTGGAGACTGATAATTTGAAGAAGCATCCCGCCGATTTTGTACTTTGGTTTAAGAGGGTGGGTAAATATAAAGATCACGTAATGCACTGGAGTAGTCCATGGGGAGATGGTTTCCCCGGTTGGCATATTGAGTGTAGTGCCATGAGTATGAAGTACTTAGGTGAACAGTTTGATATCCATACTGGGGGAGAAGATCATCTATCGATTCACCATCCAAATGAGATTGCTCAAAGTGAAGCGGGGACTGGCAAGAAACCATTTGTGAAGTACTGGATCCACACTACATTTCTTATGGTTGATGGTAAAAAGATGAGTAAAAGTTTGGGGAATCTTTATAAACTAACCGACCTTGCTGAAAAAGGATTTTCACCATTGGCGCTACGTTACTATTTCTTGACTACTCATTATCGAAAGCAGATGAACTTCACTTGGGAGGGTTTGACTGGGGCGAGAACTGCGCTTAGCAAACTCAATAAAATGGTGGTTGACCTGCGTGATATTTCGGTAACTGCTGATGGCTGGTCAGATGAAGGAAAAGCTTACTATGACAAGTTTGTAGCAGCGATGGAGGATGATTTGAATACTTCCTCGGCTTTATCTATTGTTTGGGAAATGATGAAGAGCGAAATCTCTGATGAAGCAAAAAAGAATTTGATCAATGTAATGGACTCTGTTTTGGCGTTAAATTTGGGGACAGAAGAGGATAAGAATATTGGAATTCCTGAGGACATAAAAGAACTACTTGCTAAAAGAGAAGAGGCAAGAAAAGCCAAAAACTGGGCTGAGTCTGATGCTGTCCGAAACCAGATTGCAGAAATGGGATATAAGGTTGAAGACTATGCCGATGGAGTAAAAGTGGAGAAGATTTGATGAAAAGTTGGTATGTATATATTGTGGAGTGTGGGGACGGAACTTTATATACCGGAATTACGGATGATGTAGAAAGCAGAATATTGGCACATAATTCTGGTAAAGGAGCGAAATATACCAAAGGCAGATGTCCTGTTGTTTTGAAATATTCTGAGGAAGTGATGGGAAGAAGTGAAGCGACAAAAAGGGAGATCGAGATAAAGAAAATGAAAAAGGGAATGAAGATTGGTTTGTGGTAAGATTCTCACCAAGAACACTTTAACAATGGAGGTAATCAATGGAGCCTGTATTTATGGCAAATGATGTTGGAGGAGTGGTTTATGTAGGAAAAAATGAACTGGTGATAAAGTTTTCCAAAGGAGTCGAACATAGCGTTCGTGTAAATACAAAAGAACTGTGGAAGTTATTGAATTCTAAAAAAGATGAAGACTGGGAAAATGAAAAGGTTTTAATTGAGCCAATGTATTTTGATATTGTTACTTGGAAAACATTTGTTTTAATCACCATTAAGAACTCAGTTCAAGATGATGATATTGCTACAGTATTTCAGAATGATTTCAAAAAAGCCTTGAATGCTGTGGAGTATATGCCGAACTGATTTATTTACCCCGTCTTAATGGCGGGGTTTTTGTGGTATATTTTGCCCATGCAAAGTAGCATCGAACAAGCGGGAAGAATCAAGATATATGCAATAGACAAAGACATACTGGACCTTAATGTGATGACAGGTCCAAAAAGAAGTTTGGCCTTGGCAGAACATAGAGATTTTACGGGAGTGCCGGAAGAGGGAATGGGCTTGATGCGAACAGTGATGGTGGCTCACTTGATAGCGCCATATTTTCCTAAAATAATTGAGACGAATTTTGGAGTTAGTGATAGTGTATTTATTAACGAGCTTTATAAATATTATGGATACAAACCACCCGTTCTTGAGACCACAAATGAAATTATTTCTAGAAATAACGGGGGAGAAGTAAAAGAAACAAGAAAGATTGAGATTGCAAACGCCCATTCTGGTGGTCTGGACTCGGCTTTTCGTATGACGAAACTAATGGAAGAAGGAAAGTCGGTGATGGGGGTACATTTACGAAACTTGAATACCAAAGGGAACAAGGCAGAGTTTGTGGCGAGTAAAACGCAGTGTGAAGAATGGGGAGTACCTTTTGAAAATGTGAAACTTAGAAATGGCTCATTGAATGGTGGTTTTGATACGATGAGAACTCGAGATTTTCTTTTGGCAATTGTTTCGGCGGTAACAGCATTTCCATATGGCGCTAATAAGGTGATGATTGAAGGGGGAATGTTTGATGATCCAGAGAAGGGACACTTTAGTGAGTATTCCGAAGGGTGGAAAATGTTTAATAAACTAATTGCTGATGCTAATCTGAAAATGGAAGTTGAGGGGATTGATCCAGGTGACGTGGAAACTGTTGGTGAGGTGATTAAACTGGAAAAGAGTTTAGGAATTGAGATACTGCCACTCATTCAAAACTGTTTTAGTGCACCGTTTCAGCGACCTAACTCGAGACAAAAATGGGAAAGAGAGACTCCAACTATTGCTATAAATAGTTCGAAAGAGCATTGGTGTGGAAGTTGCTTGAAATGCAGAAGAATGACGATGGGGAGACTGGTGTATCAAGATCCAAGACTTACAAATGTGCCAGAGTCTGAGATTAAATATTTTGTAAAAGATACTTACAACTGGCTGCGAATGTACAAACATAACGGGGACATGGTTTCAAAAAGCTTTTTGGATCATTTGGCTCGTTTGTGCTAAAATACTCGTTATAGGTCTTTAAAATATTTTTCGAGGAGGATGGATGACACGTATTTCTTTGCATGATGGTTTGGCACAGGTGAAATATACTGATGTAACTTTTGTAGGCAGACATTTTAAAGTAACAAATTTGGTAGAACAACACCAAAAATTTGATGGATCAATGTCTGATCCGTTTACTTGGCAGATAACACGACGCAATCCTTTTGTAACTGTATTAATCCACAATGTTCCAACTGATGAGATTATCATCGTGGAACAGTTTCGTCCCGCAACAATGATGATGGATGGATTGTCCAATGGTGTTCCATACAAGAAAAGTGGAATGATGTTGGAGCTTGTTGCTGGAGGACTTGGTAAAGATACTCCTGAAGGTTGCGCTCGAAGAGAAGCTAAGGAAGAAGCAAAGATAGAGCTTGGTGAGTTGTTTGAAATGCCTAGTGCTTATCCTTCTCCTGGTGGTACTGATGAGTATGGGTATTTATTTTATGCTCCGGTATATGTAGATACTACGATTAAAGAATATATCGGTGGGCTGCCAGAAGAGAACGAAGATATTTTTGTTCGCTGGATCAGATTTAGTGCGGCGATGTCGATGTGTTTGTCTGGCGAAATTAATGATCAGAAAACACAAAACGGAATACTATTTGGTGAAAAGTTACGCAGAACACTAGATTGAGTATTAATAACCAGGTTTGCAATCGCAGCCTGGTTTTTTGTACAAAAAACCCGCCATTTCTGGCGGGTGAGTTTGGTTTAGTAAGCCATATGAGGAGTTGATGGGGAGATGTGCCACTGTAATTTTACTGAGCAGCTTGGACAAACCGATGGTTGCTTATCAAGGTCAAGACTTGTTTGGCATTTTGAACAGGTCGCTTGAGACGTTACAACATAAATACCGTATTTTGTGGTGATCGGAGGTGTATCTGGCCATTCGAGGATTACTTCGTGCTTGATTTCTGAACCACATTTCTGGCACGAAAATAATGTTTGACTTGTCTCATTACATTTTGGGCAGATGAATCTTTCCAGATATGGATGTGCCATAGCAATGTTGTCCAATCCTTGGGAAATTTCCAGAAGGTTGGAGAGATAAGGACTTGCATTGGTCACCAAAATATATGAATCGTTTATTTTGATGATATTTTTTGGCTCAAATAGTATAAGACAAACAGGAATCTGCAATTGAGGATTCTCAGATTTTATTTGCCAGAAACTATTACCAACACCGAGTATTTCGCCCGTAGGAAGTTTTACATAACCGACTGTATCAAAGTTGTGTCCTGCGGTATATTCGACATTTTTCCAGTTGAAATAGATTTTACGCTTAAACATTTAAAGTGCCTCCTGATGAATTTAAAGTTCGATGGAGAGATTATAGCTCAGCATGAGATAATAGTGGAATGAGTTTAAAGGTTGGCATCGTTGGTTTACCAAACGTGGGAAAGTCCACGCTTTTTAACGCGCTTTTGAAGCGTCAACAGGCTTTGGTGGCAAATTATCCATTTGCAACGATTGAACCCAATGTGGGTGTAGTAGAAGTGCCTGATGAGCGTTTGGCGACACTCGCCAAGATAAGTAACAGCGGAAAGATTGTGCCAGCGACAGTTGAGTTTGTGGATATTGCAGGGTTGGTGGCCGGAGCGGCAACTGGGGCTGGCCTCGGAAACAAGTTTTTGACTCATATCCGAGAGGTAGACGTAATATTGCAAGTAATGAGGGATTTTTGTGATTCTGAGATTGTCAAAGAGGGCTCAGTCGACCCTGAAACTGACTATGCCGTGATTGAAACTGAACTAATTCTTAAAGATTTGGAAACTGTGACGAAAACACTTGAAAGTAAAGATACTAAAGCAAAGGGAAACGAAAAGAAAAAAGCCGTAGTAGAGAGATTGTTTGCAGGATTAAATGACGGTAAACCTGCAAGAGAAATATTAAAAACAGAAGAGGACTGGGAGCTCGCAAGAGATCTATTTTTATTAACTGCAAAAAAGGAGATTAAAGTTTATAACGTGGCAGAAGATGACAAGAGACTACGAGAACCGATGAGGGATAATTTATTTATTAGTGCCAAGGTGGAGTCTGAACTTTCTAGCTTGGATGAGACTGACGCTAAAGCATATATGGCAGAACTGGGAATTAAAGAATCTGGTTTGGATATGCTAATAAATAAAGCATATGAAACTTTGGGATTGATTTCTTTTTTGACGACAGGGGAGATGGAAAGTAGGGCGTGGACAACAACCTTAGGCGCCAAGGCACCAAAAGCTGCTGCCGTGATTCATACTGATTTTGAAAAGAAATTTATTAAAGCCAAAGTTTGTGATTATGAGAAATTTGTGGAAGCAGGCGGTTGGAAAGAGGCGGCAGATAAAGGCTGGGTTAGGTTTGAGGGTAAGGAGTATGAGATGAAAGATGGAGACGTGGTGGAGTTTATGATAGGGTCCTAGAATTGACTTTTAGGCTCAGTCGTGATATACTATAAGTCTACTTTGAAATTTCAAGGAGGAATAATGAACCCAGGCTGGCATTTCTTTTTTGCAGTGGTTTTTCTCATTGCTGCACAGGTATTTAAAAAACCGGCATCAGATGTTCAAGATATGGTGAAAGTTCCGCCTTTGACTGCATCACTGTTGGTTTTTGTTTTTTACTTTCTTTGCGGCTTAGCAGCTTTATTGGGAATATTGAAAATATTTTCGCCAACATAAGTTTTATTGAACCCTTTGAGTTTAATCTCAGAGGGTTTTTTTGTGGCTATTTATGGTAAGAGCTTGCTCGATTTTTCTCAATAACTTCGTTATTATAATTAAAAATCTTGCGCTTCCTCTTATACTGAAACACCCATAATCACTGCGTCATTATGGGGATTGGTATAGAATTCTCTGGTATAATAGTCGAGTTAACAAAAAACCAAATTAAGGTGAAAAAAACAAAGACAACCGAAACCAAACCATCGTCCATGGGCTCGACTCTAAACAAGTACGAACTCGTTGTCATTTATCCTGTCTCTGAGAATGAAATCGGAGCCGAGAAAGCTATTACTGAGAAGTGCAAGAAACGCGCTTTGAAAGTAGAAGCTGTTGATAAATGGGGAACAAAAACGATGGCTTACGAGATTAAAAAACAGAGTAGAGGATACTACCTCAAACTCACTATCGAAGGCGCCCCAACTGCTGCCAAAGAACTCGAGAGAGATTTGCAGATGGATGATAAGCTGTTAAGATATTTATTGATTAGGATTTAATAAAAGAGGAGGAAATACAATGAGTACACGTAGTTTAAACAAAGTTCAGTTAATTGGTAATCTTACCCGTGACCCTGAGTTGAAATACACTCCAGCAGGTACCGGAGTCTGCACTTTTGGTTTGGCAACAAACAGAGAGTGGACCGACTCAAGTGGTCAGAAACAAGAAGGTGCTGAGTTTCATCGAATAGTTGCTTGGGGAAAATTGGGAGAGATCTGTTCTCAACTAATGTCCAAAGGCCGCAAGGTGTATGTAGAAGGTCGTTTGCAGACTCGTGCATGGAAAAGCCAAGATGGAGCTGATCGTCAGGTAACTGAAGTAGTTATTGATGAAATGATTCTATTGGATGCTCCTAAAGGAGACCGTGCCGATGGTGGTTACGAAACACATTACAGTGCAGATGACGCAGTTTCTCCTATAGCTGATGTAACTGCCGCTGAAGAAGTGTTTAACCCAGAAGAAGAAAAAGTTGAAAAGAAATCAAAGAAAGAAGAAGTAAAAGAGGAGTCTGATGAGATTCCTTTCTAATTAGAATATACAAAAAAATATAATGATCACAAAAAAGAAAATCAGAAAGTCAAATAAGCCATGTCCATTTTGCTTGAAGAAAACCGAGCCGGTTTACTCCGACCTTGAGTCTTTGGCAATTGGTGTGTCTCCTAAGAAGAGAATTGTGTCTCGTTGGACCACAGGTGTTTGCGAAAAACATCAGCTCCGACTTGCCCGTTCGATAAAACGAGCCAGACACTTGGCCCTTCTCCCTGTGACTGACAGAGTTTAATTAACAAATTTATTACTGTTTGTGCCCATGAACCTAAAAGTTGTTAGGCGGTTACTTCTTGTTATCTTATTATCCGGAACACTGGTTTATGGAGGATTCCGATTGGGTGAGTGGAACACAGAGCAGAAGATAAATTCATTATCGGAGATCGATACATCGTCGATGAATGCGGTACTGGAGCGTTTGAAGAATAGTTATCTCAAAACTGAAGACATTGATTCAAAGAAATTGATGTATGGGGCAACTGAGGGAATGACGAAAGCTTTGGGAGATCCTTATACCAACTTTTTCCCTCCAGTGGACAATAGTAGATCCAAAGAAGACCTCTCAGGAGAGTTTGGTGGAGTCGGTATTCAGCTGGGTTTTGTGGAAAATACTTTGGCTGTCATGACGCCTTTGAAAGATACCCCTGCAATGAAAGCAGGGCTTAAAGCGGGGGATTTGATTTTAAAAATCGTAGACACAAAAAACAATATAAATAAAGACACTGCAGGAATCTCAGTTGATGAAGCAGTGAATTTGATTCGAGGTGAAAAGGGGACAGAAGTAACGCTTACCATATTTAGAGAGGGAGAAAAACAGTCAAGAGATGTAGTACTGGTTCGCGACATTATCAACGTACCCTCGACTGAAATTGAGTGGATTGATAACGGAAAGGTGGCTGTGATTTCTGTCAATAAATTTGGAGAACAGACCTTAACTGAGTGGAAGAAAATTGTATCCGAAGTGAATGATAAAAAGGCAACCGGTGTTATTCTTGATTTACGAAATAACCCCGGAGGTTACTTGCAACGTGCTGTAGATCTTGGAAGTGAGTTTATTTCATCAGGAGTAATCGTGAAACAGCGAGACAAGACAAATACAGAAGTGATGAATGTAGACAGGGCAGGTAAACTAATTGGAATGCCTTTGGTGGTTTTGATAAATCGGGGTTCGGCATCTGCTTCGGAGATTTTGGCAGGAGCACTACGTGAGAGAATCGGAGTAAAGCTTGTGGGTGAAAAGAGTTTTGGTAAAGGAACAGTTCAAGAAGCTCAGGACCTTCCTGATGGTTCTGGACTACACGTAACTGTAGCCGAATGGCTATTACCGTCTGGAGCAAATATACACGGCAATGGATTGGAGCCGGATGTAAATGTGGAGTATGTATACGATGAAAAGAATCCAGAAGCTGATAATCAGATGGATAAGGCTTTGGAGGTGTTGAAGGGTGTAATCATTGCCAAGAATTGACCAAGAAAAACCCCGCTCTTGGCGGGGTTGAGTTTATATTGCTTCTTTAACGAGTGCGTTGATAAGTTTCTGCCGGTAGTCGTTTAGAAGTCGATTAGTTTTATTTTCTCGAAAACGAACACGAATTGTATCTTTAAAAAGCCTTACTTGACGATCAATGATAATAGGCAGAAGAACTTCTTGAAGATCGGGTTTGGACAAGGCAAGGTGATCAAACATAGCTACAGCTTCTTTGAAATTCATTTCGAGACAAGTATTGAAGATGGTTTTTGCTAGTTCTTCACTTACTTTAAAATCAATAAGTTTGCAACGAAGATACTGGAAACCAAATTTATGTCTTTTGAAAAATTGGACGCAAAGAGAGTCGATTTCTAGACTGTTATCATTTTCTAAAAAGATATGTTGAACAAATTCCTTGATGTCTGGGAGCTTATTTATATCTACGATGGTCTTAAGAAGATTTTTTAGATAGTACTCACTTATTTGATACTTCTCTTTAATTTTTCCCATTTAATCCTCATTTTTTCTTTTTGAATACTTCAATAAGGGCAAACACAATGGCGAGAATGGCATTGACGATGATTTCATCGGCGACGATTCCGGGAGAAACAACGAAAAACAATAGCCCGAAAAAGACGATGATAAGGATGTACATGAATATCCGTAACGATAGAGGTATTTCCTTTTTTGGTTCAGGGTTTTGCGGAAGATTTTCTGACATGAGATCTCCTTTTGATTTGAAAAGTGCGTTAGGGAGATTGTACTATGTCAAACTGTATCAAGCAAGGGTGGCGAACTCGGAAATGGTGAATTCAAATACATTAGCCAAGTCTCCTTCAAGAATTTCTTTGAGATTGTGCCATGATTTACCGATTCGGTGATCTGTAAGACGATTTTGGGGAAAGTTGTATGTTTTGACTTTTTCGGCACGCATACCAGAGCCGACAGCTTGGGATCGTTTGTCTGAGAGGGCACCTAGTCGTTTTTCTTCTTGCTGTTGCCAGACTTTGGCACGAATCATATTAAGGGCGATTTCTTTGTTACGGGCTTGGTATCGTTCTTCGTGGACAAAAACAGTAAGACCGGTTGGTTTATGGGTAAGACGAACGGCGGTATTAACTTTATTTACATTTTGACCGCCCGGACCGCCGGCTCTGGTGAACTGCCATTCAAGATCATTATCAAGTAGCTCAACCTGAGTGGCCTTCACTTCCGGAAGAACGGCAACAGTTGCTGTACTGGTTTGAATTCTACCAGCAGCTTCGGTGACAGGAACTCTTTGGACACGATGTACACCTGCTTCATACTGGAAAGTTTCGTATGCTCCATGATTCCAAAGTGCGCGATTGGGTCTGGAAAATTTGATTACACCGTCATCTATTGTTTCGACAGTAAAACCGTGCTCTTGGGCAAAGCGTGTATACATTCGTAAAAGATCGTTGGCAAAAATCTTGGATTCATCACCACCAGCTGCACCACGAATCTCGACGATGGCAGGGGAGTCATTGAAGTTTTCACTTGTATCGGCTTCTTCTTCTTGAACACGGGTAAGTGTTTGAAGCGACTCAAGCTGTTTTTGAAGTTTTTCAACTTCGGCTTTGGCAAGGGCTCCTAAATCAGGGTCGTTAACTAAAGCCTCATTGGCCTTAATTTCTTCTTCGATGCGGGTAATTTCTGAGGCAATATATGGGTTATCCATTTCAATTAGATTATAGAGGAATATCTCTGGAGTAATTTTGATTGTCGGGGGTTGCCACGTCGCTTCGCTCCTCGCAATGACGAATTATGTACGGGAAGAAACTTGATCTACTCGGCTGAAACTTCTTCGACTACAGCAGCTTTGGCTTCGGCCTTTTTCTTGGCTTCAAGCATTTCTTTAAGAGTCTTAGGAGTTGCGTCTGATTCTTTCTTGTCTTTGCCTTTTTTGACGTAACCAACAGCAGCTTGGCGTTTGGCAATAAATTTGTCAACACGACCCATGGAGTCGATGAATCTTTGGGTACCAGTGAAGAATGGATGACACTTGTCACACACGTCAACGTGAAGGGCTTCGGAGGTTCCACCGACGGTGAAAACGTTCCCGCAAGCGCAGGTTACTTTGGTCTCTTTGTATTCTGGATGTAGATTCTGTTTCATAGCTTCTGTATTTTATCACATGTGCCTAGTTTTGACACAAAAAAACTCTCTGGCATGCCAGAGAGTTTGACTTAGTTACTTGAAGAGTTTTGAGTAAAGGTAGAGAATGAACCTCATTGGTCCTGTGATGAAGCTTTTTATCATTGGTGATTTATCCATTTTTTCTCCTGTGGATTAATGAGTAAATGCGGGGACGATGCCGATAACGATAAGAAAAATGCCAAGAGCAAAGTAGAGGGAGGCAACTCCTAAATAAATCATCCGAGATCTTGTATCGACTTTCATAATATCGCTTGTTTGTGCTTTATTAATAAAGTCAATAAATTTGTAAATTCCTATGAAGAATGCTCCAACTATTAATGCTAAATAATTCATTACTCCTCCGATAGAATGTTAAGAATGCGAACAAGACCTATATAATATCACAGTTGTGCGTAAAAGTCAAGTATAGTACACAATCTAATGGTGTGAGATTGCCACACGAGTACGTTCGCAATGACGAGGTATTAGCGCTTTTCTGAGGTAAAAACACCGAAGACTATAAGAATGGTTGCGATGATAGTAATAGGAGAAAATGATTCTTTGAGCCAAAGAATTGATAGAGGAATAGCGAAGACTGGGTTTAAGTAAGTAAAGATAACCGCTTCGGATGCCTCGATACGTTTATGGCCCTCTTGATAAGCCCAAAAGCCAATTACTGAGCCTCCGATGGCCATGTACAGAATTCCCGGTAAGGCTTGGGTGTTAAGAGCGAATGATAATCCCGACTGGGCTGTTGCAAAAAAGAAAAAAGGGATGCTAATTACGAAAGAGTAAAAAGATAGATAAATAGGGTCCAAATGATCCTTTTTGGATAATAGAAGAAATATAGACCAAACTGAGTTTCCGAGAATAATAAGAAGATTGCCCTGAAGAGAAAGGGATATGTGATTTGAGCCTGTTAATAGTGGTTCTAGAACGATGATTAGAGTACCAAGAAGAGCAATTCCAAGACCTTTCCACTCTTTGGTTTTTACCGTTTCTTTAAGAAAAATCATACAAAGAAGAACTGTAAGGAGGGGACCAGACGATCCAATTATTGAGGCTTCGGCTGAGCTAGTTTTACTAAGTCCGTAAAAAGACAATAAAAGACAAATAGGCCCACTAAGTAAGGCTAAAAATAGAGTTTGAAGATGATTGATTTTGTGATGGTGTTTCCTCGATCTGTGAATTAAAAATATCGGAAGAAAAATAATTGTAGCAATAAGAAAACGATAAAAGAGAAATAGAGTAGGCGAGGTAAAGTTGAATGCGTACTTGATGATAGGAGTACCGAATCCCCAGAGAGCGGTATTTAGTAGAAGAAATAAATAAGCTGAAGTACGGTTGTTGAGCCGGGTCATTTATTCATTCTAACAAAAACGAAACAGAATGTAATGGAGGTTAGAGGGGTTTTGCGCGAGAAATTGAAAGTTTCCCTTCGTATTCTTTAATTATGGCAAGGATAGTCTGGTCGGCTGCTAGCTCATCAAGTTTGACTGTAGATTTTTTGGAGAGAGTAAGAACTTGGTCTGTGCCATTAATATTGAGAGTTAGTGTTTTCTTTTTGATATCGACAAGGACTATTTTTGCGACGACGGCTGTGGTTTTGACTAAAACTGGTTCGTCTTTTATAACAGATATTCTTTTGGCTGATACGATACCGTTTTTTACTGAAGTTCCAATAACGATTACTTTGTCTCCTATGGCGAGTGAGGTTGCTTTTATAGTTGAACCATCCTTTTGATATGATGTTTGAGCTGTTGAGGTGATTTGAATAAGGTTGTTTTGAGAGTCTACGGTAAGGTTGCCCGAACTTATGGTGGTTATTTTACCCACGAATCCTACTAGAGCTTGAATATTTAATTTTTCTTTGAGCTTGGCTTCGGTTGTCGATAGATTTTCTTGAACGAGAAGTTTTACTTGGTCGGCCATACTAGTTGTGGGTGAAGCCGATGGTGTAGCTGTAATTGCAAGAGTTTGAGGGACAAAAATGAGGTTTAGAGCTATTAAAGAAAGAATAATAAGTTGTTTCATATTATTCAGGTAATGTTGTGGTTCTAATAACAGTGATTGAAGAAGACGAAGTGGCTTGCTTATCGTCTACAACTGTAATGGTGATGAGATTTTCTCCATTTATTAGGTTAATAGTTGCTTCGAAACTACCTGATTCATCTGATGTGGTGAGAATGTCATCACTCTCAGAAATAATCGCAATGTTTGAGTTTGCTTTGGTAGTTCCCTTAAGTGATATAGCGGATTCAGTAACGACGGAGTTGTCTAGAGGAATGGCTATGGAAATTTGATTATTTGTTTTTGAGGGAGTTGGGGTAGCTTTGGTGTTTGAGTTTTCGGTTTCTTCTGCGGTATTTTCTTTGACAGAGTTATTGGCAATATTGATGCCATAGAGAATGACTCCTCCTAAAAGGACACCTATGATTACGGCTAGAATAACTTCTTTACGCATAGTCTTTCGACTGAAAGGATAGCAGTTTGGGTCCAGATTTGCAAGTTTTCTGGGGGGGAAACCTGTGTTAAGATTTGATATGGAAATCACATATCTTGGCCACTCGTGCTTTAAATTAAAAAATAAAGAAGGAATGACTTTAGTCATGGATCCTTTTAAAAGTGAAAATGTTGGCCTACCATTTGCCAAGGAAGTTGCCGATATAGTAACTATTTCTCACTCCCATGACGATCATAATGCAGTTGAAAATGTGACTGGTCCCGTGACTCGACAAAGTACCTTTATTATTGATAAAGAGGGGGAGTATGAGATCGGAGGAGTCGAGATAACAGCTTCAAAAATGTATCATGATAAGGTTGAGGGAGCTGAAAGAGGAAAAAATCTAATTGTTCAGATTCGCATGGATGGTGTAAACATACTTCACTTGGGGGACTTGGGTCACAAACTTTCAGAAAGTCAGATAGAAAAACTAGGATCTGTGGATGTTTTGATGGCAGGCGTCGGAGGAGTAACTTCACTAGAAACTGATGAAATGATGGAATTAATTAAAGATGTACAGCCTGCTTATGTAATTCCGATGCATTATAAAGTAGATGGTATGAACGAACAATGGAATTCGAAACATACCCTTCAAGAGTTTTTGGACAAGAACAAATTTTTAGTAGCCGGAGAGCCGGTGCATAAGATTAAAGTAGATGAGGGAAGTCTGCCCGACGATACTCAAGTACTAATAATGAATGCCTAACACAAGGATACCGCCTCATTCCGATGAAGCGGAAAAATCCATTTTGGGAGCGATACTCATCGATAAAGATGCAATAGTAGACATTGCTGTTCTTTTGCGTCCTGATATGTTTTATAACGAGAATAATGGCTCTATTTTTGACGCTATGGTTTCTTTGTATGAAAACCGTGACCCTATCGATGTCTTGACTGTTGCTGATTGGCTTAAAAAGACAAAATTGTTGGATAGGGTTGGGGGAAAATCCTATTTATCTGAGCTATCAAATGAAGTTCCTGTAGCTTCTCATGTAAATAAATACGCTCAGATTGTCCGAGAGACATATATCAAAAGAAAGCTAATCTCAGCTGGAGCACAGATGGGAGAGATGGGTTTTGATGATGGCAAGCCTCTTAATGAGATATTGGACAAAGCAGAGCAGGAAATTTATTCGCTATCACAAGCGAACGTCCGTCGTTCTTTTATCCCAATTAAAGACGCTTTGGCTGAGAGTTTTGATCGTTTGGACACGCTACAAAACTCTGCTGACGGTCTTCGTGGTGTACCAACTGGGTTTGGTGATTTGGACAAGATGTTGGCTGGAATGCAGGACTCTAACTTGATTATCTTGGCTGCTCGTCCTGGTATCGGTAAAACTGCTTTTGCGACAAATATTGCACAGTACGCTGCCGTTGAGAAAAAAATGCCGATTGGGTATTTTGCCCTAGAAATGAGTAACTTGGAAATGGTTGATCGTATGCTTGTATCTCAGGCGAATATTGATGCTTGGAAACTAAAAACAGGAAACTTAAAAGATGATGATTTTGCTAAGCTTTCGGAAGGTATGGGTATTTTGGCTGAGTCGCCTTTGTATATTGACGATACTCCAGGTCAGTCTATTTTGGAACTTCGTACAAAAGCTCGCCGTTTGCATTCTCAGGTAGGTTTGAAACTTCTGATTGTTGACTATTTGCAGCTATGTGTAGGTGATAAAGCTTATGAGAGTCGTGTACAAGAGGTTGGTGCTATCTCTCAGGGTTTAAAGAACTTGGCTCGTGAGCTAAAGATTCCAGTGCTGGCTCTGTCTCAGCTAAATCGAGGAGTTGAAAGTAGAACAGACAAGACACCTGTTTTGGCCGACCTTCGTGAATCTGGAAGTATCGAACAGGATGCAGACGTGGTTATGTTCTTGTATCGAAATGATGAAAATAATTTGGAAGACGTAAAGTTGGCTATAGCCAAGCACCGTAATGGTGGCCTTGGAACAATTGATCTTAAATTCAGAGGTGACCGTGTCAAGTTTTATGGTGTGGATAGAAGGTGAGAAGAAGTTGATTGTGGTATAAATATACTTATACTAATTAAGTCCAAGTATGAATAATTATCCTTTTGAGTTAGACAAACTTCCGTATGAATACGATGCTTTAGAGCCAATTATTGATAAGCAAACTGTAGAGATTCATCATGATAAACATCATCAGACTTATTTAGAAAATTTGAATAAGCTCTTGGCTGACAAGCCAGAGTTGCAGAATAAAACGCTGGAAGAGCTGATGAATAGTGAAGTGGTTGGAATAAAAAACAATGCTGGGGGAGTGTGGAATCATAATTTTTATTGGAGTGAAATGAAAGCTGTGGAACAAGAGTCGATTCCTGATGTTTTGAAAAATAAATTGATTGAAAAGTTTGGAAGTGTGGAGAAGTTTAAGGAATTGTTTGAGGCAAATGCTTTAAGTAGATTCGGAAGTGGATGGGGGTGGCTCGTTAAAAATGAGAAAGGTGAGTTGGAGATAATGTCTACCGCAAATCAAGATAGTCCACTATCTCTTGGAAAAACTCCTTTGTTGGGAATAGATGTATGGGAACACGCATATTACTTAAAATATTTTAATAAACGCGTTGATTATGTAAAAGCATGGTGGAGTTTGGTTAATTGGGAATGGGTGGCAGATAGATTATAAAAAAAATCTTTCCACAAGGGAAAGATTATTTTTATAGTGCCGAGAGAGGGGATCGAGATTCGGTCAATACTTCGTATTGCCTCATCCTTGCCTCACCAGGCTCGTTACGAGACTGGTTCCGGCTTGTTCGATCCCCAACAGAATATTAAAAATCTCTCCGCAAGGGAGAGATTTTAAATAGTGCCGAGAGAGGGGATCGAACCCTCACGGCCTTGCGACCACAGGTTTTTGAGACCTGAGCGTATACCATTCCGCCATCTCGGCATAGGCATATTATACCTTAGGATATGAAAAACCCGTGGGATATGCCACGGGTATATTGGGTTTAGTTTTCAACCAAGAGAGCGAGTTCAAGACAAGATATAGTTAGATTCTGCTCAGCTTGATACTCGTATTTATCCTTGAAATAGGGAGTGTTGTAGATAGGTAAGTGATCAAGTTTGGTTTGAAGAATCCCTAGTCTACCTTTGGCAAACTGAGGTAGTGGAACATGGGCATATTCTTCTCTGATATATTTTGTGTTTTGTGAAAATTGTACCCATGGCAAACCGAGTGAAGATAGGTCAATATCACAAAGTAGCTTAGCATCATTACTTCTAGGCTTATCGATGTGTCTTGTAGCTAGAATGAGTTTTTCAACTCTTAATCTGAACTTTTCTGGTAGTTGGGCCATCCTGATAATCATTGATGCCATCTCGGCACATCTTTCCTCAATTCCTTGAAGCTTGGTGTCGTAGATGCAGTCGTGAAACCAGATAGCAAACTCAAGAGCTTTGGGATCTTTGGCCAAGTGTCTTACGTCATCGAACTCTGTGAGGCAGTGCTGGATGTGATTTTCCAGATTGTGATAGCCACGATATGGATGTGTGTACAGATTTTGAAGCATTCTGTAGCCGTAAACGGCCTTGAAATCATTTTTGACCTTTAAAGTTTGCCAAAAATCAGACCAACGCTGTTCAAAATTTATTGGATCCATATTAACCTTTCTATTGGGTATTGGCGTAGTGAAGAGAACGAAGCTTTTGGAGTACTGGCTCTGAGACATATCGTGAGACGACTCTTTCCCAGCCTTTTGGTCCAATGAGGCCTTTGACCATGCTGGAGCTAATTTCGGCCAGTTCTCGAGGAGGCATAAGAAATATGGTAGTAATACTGGGATCAAGATCTTCGTTGACATTGCGCATGTCTTTTTCTTTGCCGTAATCTTCTGAAGATCTTATCCCTCGAAGGATAAATTGAGCCTCTTCGGATTTGGCAAAATTGACAAGATACTGAAAAGGAAAGCTTTTTATGGAGACATTAGTTAATTCTTTTGTTGAGTAATACAACATTTCGAGTCTCTCATTTGCAGTAAATACACAATGTTTATCTGGGTTAGTTCCAATGGCGACAATTAATTTGTCAAATATAGCCGCACCTTTCTCTATCATCCAGATGTGACCTTTGGTTGGGGGATCAAAAGACCCTGCATAAATTGCGACATTTTTTGGCATTCTATCTCCTTATTTTGAATGTGCTTGCGGACTGGAATATTATACATCCTATAGGAGTATTTGAGTATTAATTGTATAAACTTGGGTTGTTGGAGTAAAATACTGGAATATGATCGACGTGAATAAACTTAAAGTTGGAGTAACCTTTACCGAAGAAGGAATTCCTTTTCGTGTAATGAAGTATGACTTTACTAAGATGGGTAGAGGAAACGCTACTATCAAAGTGAAAGCCAAAAACCTTTTTAATGGCTCTATTGTAACCAAGGGATACATCTCAGGAAACATGGTTGAGGATGTTCTTTTGGAAAAGAAGCATCTTCAGTATTTGTACAAAGATGATCAGCAAGCATATTTTATGGATCCGGTATCTTTTGAACAGTGTGAGATCCCCATGAGCGTATTGGGAGATGATGTGAAGTTTTTGGTTGAAGGTGAAAAAGCTTGGGTGCTATTCTGGGGCGAGAAAATCTTGGGTGTTGAACTACAAGCATCAGTAATTATGGAAATAACTGAAACAGAGCCAGGTGCTCGTGGTAACACCGTCAGTAATGTTCTTAAACCCGCTCAGACTGCTTCAGGCCTTACCGTAATGGTGCCTTTGTTTATTTCCGTTGGCGATAAGATCAAAATTAACACTGAAACTGGTCAGTATACCGCTAGAGCAAATTAAGATATAAAAAAGACCCCTAGGAAGGGGTCTTGAAGCTTAAGCTTGGGTTTTTCCAACGTAGGTTTCTGAATTATAACCGAGTTCTTTTTTTACCTCGGCTCCTGAAACATTCTTTCCGTTTGAGTTGAAACGAGCAGTGTCTCCTGCCTTGCAAGTACAGGGTAGATCGTTATTACCGGTGACGATAACTCCGGTGTCGTTACAAAGTGAACAATTTGGTGGCATATATTCTCCTTTTTTAATCTGCGACAAACTTTGGAAATATTCTACACTATTTCAGAAGAATCACGAGGAGGATGACGAGAATCTGGGGAAGCATGCCCCAGAACTTATTTGGAGTGGAACGGTGGACGAATGCGTGCAATTTGGCTAGTTGTTTGATGGGGAAAAATTTCATATTGAGAAATAGATAGGGAAACTCAAGAAAATCGGGAAGAAGACCAACAAACCAACCAAGCCATGCTAGCCAATTTATCGTGGGTTGACCTGCTTGAAAAATTAAATATACAAGAACTATGGAAAAGGGAAAATCAAAAAATAATTCCTGAAGAAAAGCGGCTTTTTTTGACTTTTTCTTTTTGGTAAGACCCTGGCCTACGTCCCAATGAGGGATTCTGTCTTCAATGTAATGGGAGAGAAGTACTAGGGGAATGCTTATGAGAGGATTGGGAATCTTTGAGGCAATTAGGGCACCTGTGGTACCGTGGGCAATAGAAAGCATTGTGGATTCTAGTATACAATAATGAGAGATGAATGAAGCGATAATTAGAATAAGCAGTATACCTGTTTACGGTTTTGGACTGTTGGCAGTGTTTGCCTTTATGTGGGGTTCATTTGTTTTTTACAAAAAAGCAGCTGAGTCTCATTTTGAAGATAGATTGATTCTTGACAGTGTAGTTCTTTCTGCTTTTTGGGGATTTATTATCGGAAGATTGGGCTTTACATTATTAAACCTAGAAACTTTTTGGGGGCATTTTTCTAGAGTCTTTTTGCTTACAAATTACCCCGGTCTTGATCGTTATGGAGTTATCTTTGGAATAGCTTTGGGACTTTGGCTGTGTTTGCGAAAAACAAAAGAAAAGTTTTTGGATTGGTTCGATCTTGTGGCTATAGGAATGTCTGCTGGGAGTGCTATTTTCTTTGCTGGTATGGCAATAATGGCCTTTATGTGGCAGTTTATCGTCCTTGCATTTGTTTTTTTGGGAGCATTTATTTATTTTTGGAACGTAGAGCGACGTTATCGAACTTTTGATTGGTATAGAAACAATAGGACTTCGGCAAGATCAGGTTTTATTGCTGGATTCTCAATTTCTTCTTGGGGAGTATTGTATATGGCAGAAAAAATATTGATTGGAGGCTTTGTTTGGAGTATGGGTGTATGGGCGGGAGTGATGTTTGTTGGGGGCTTGGTTTTAGTGTATATTAGGTCTGGCAGGACAGTGACAGAAGATATTAGAACAATTTTAAAACATGGAAAAAAATAAAAACAAAATTGCATTCCCTTCACAACTTTTGAAGCCATTGGTGGCATATCTTAAAGGTGAAAAGAAGAAATTAATTGAGTCAAAGAAGGAATTAAAAAAAGTTGATCCATTTGTGACCGGAGAAAGAGATGCAGACAACTCAGTTGATTCTGATGTGGCTGAGAATGTCCAGCATGATAGATCTTTTGCAATGAGATTGCAGGTATCTAAATCATTGGTAGCTATTCGCAAAACTTTAACTCGAATTAAGCTTGGAAAATATGGAATTTGTGCTAACTGTGGCAAGATGATAGATACAGATAGACTTGCAGTTACCCCAACAGCTGAGTACTGTATGGATTGTGCTAGAAAGATGGAAGAAAAGGCTGGAGAGTGATTTGTGGAGGTTTTTTGGTTCTCTTAATGGATTTAATTTTGCAGTATTTTTTTCGGATAGAAAATATTGGTTATGCAAATAGGGGAGTATCTTTTGGATTTGGTTCTGAAGTTGGATCTATTATTTCTTTTATCGCCTTTGGAGGTTTATTGATTTGGTTTGTTTTTGAGTTAATTAAATTTAAAAAAATAAGGTCTTACATTTTCCTTATCTTGTTAGGGGGATTGGGTAATATTGCTGGGAGAGTATTTTGGGGAAGTGTTTGGGATTATGTTTGTGTTCCTTATGTTCCATTTTGTTTTAACTTTTCAGACGTTCTTATAAGTATTGGCGTAGTGTCGTATATACTTGGAGGTAATGGAAATAGAAGTACTCTACGAGGACAACGAGACACTGGTAATCAATAAGCCAGTTGGTTTGGTGGTGAATAGAGCTGAGTCTGTTTCGGCACCCACAGTCCAAGACTGGATTGAGGAGAGACTTGGTGAGTCATTTTTTCAGTATACGGACAAAGTATTTCGCCAGAGAAGTGGGTTTTGTCATCGACTCGATAAAGAAACAAGTGGCTGCTTAGTGATAGCAAAAAACCCTGAAGCCTTACGATACTATTTAAAATTATTTAAACTGCGTAAACTTACAAAGGAGTATGTGGCTTTGGTTCATGGAAAAGTGGAACCAACTGAAGGAACAGTAATATTGCCTATGAAAAGAAGTCAGTTTGACAGAGAAAAATGGCAGGTTCACTATGAAGGGAAGAAAGCGGTAACTTCTTGGAAAGTGATAGACCGATTTGAGTATAAAAATACAGAGCACTGGAAAAATTCTTTAACATATTTAAGACTAAATTTAAAAACTGGAAGAACTCATCAGATTAGAGTTCACTTGTCCTTCTTGGGTTGGCCAATATTCGCGGATGAAAAGTACTTGAATAAAGAACTGGCAGCTCGTGATAGAGAGTTTTTGAGTCATCATTTTTTGCATGCTGAGAGAATTGAGTTTGTGAATTTTGCTGGAGCGCCGGTTTTGGTAGTTGCACCATTACCTAGTGACTGTGAGGGATTGCTTAAGGACATGGGTTTCCATTAGAATGAAGTAATGGATTTATTTATCGTTGAGTTGGTAGCGGTTTTTGTAATTGCAGTTTTGGTTGGAATTGTATTTAGATATTTTGGACTACCTTCTATCATCGGACATGTTTTATCTGGACTCGTAATTGGACTGTCTGGACTGATTAGTTCTCCAAGTGTTTCTGTACTGCACACTCTTGGGACCTTGGGAGTAACTCTTCTTTTGTTTTTGGTTGGCTTGGAAATGAACTGGAGTGAGATTAGAAAAGTGGGAAAGGAAGCAGTATTTATGTTTTTGGGGCAGACTGTATTGTTGGCAGCCGTATATATAGTATTTGGCTTGTTCGCAGTTGGCTTTAGTCCTATTGCAGCAGTTTTATTTGCTATCGCTATGACTTTCTCAAGCACTATCGTGGTTGTAAAAGTGCTTTCTGAGAAACGTGAATTAAATAATTACTCAGGGAGATTGACCTTAGGAATACTTCTTCTTCAAGATGTTTTGGCTATTTGTTTGCTTGTATTTTTACCAAGCGTTGGTCAGGGAATAAGTATTACAGGAATTGGTTTGTTAATAGCTAAGTTGTTTGCTCTGGTGATGATTGTTAATGTTTTTGGGCACTTTATTATTTCGTTACTAATGAAACATGTAATCAAGTCTGCTGAGGACTTGGTCCTATTTAGCTTGGCTTGGTTTGCAATAGTCATCTATGGATCTACAGCACTTTTTGGACTATCTCCAGAGGTTGGAGGACTACTAGCCGGTCTATCTCTTTCAACTAGCTGGGGACATTTCCAGATAGTCAGTAAGATTCGAGTTTTACGCGACGTCTTCTTGACAATGTTTTTTGTGTTATTAGGTTTTCAAGTTGGTCTTGGTGGAGTTGATTGGCTGCTTGTATTTGTGTTGATTTTAATGATTGTGGTTGTTAAATTTTTGGTTACTCATACTGTGTCTCATCTGGTAGGTCTTAGCGGAAGAAACTCAATATTAATGGGAATAAATATGACCCAGATGTCCGAGTTTTCTCTTGTAGTAATGTCTGTTGGCCTTACTGCTGGTTTGTGGAATGAGCCATTGGTTAAAGCAGTTACATTGGCCGGTTTGTTTTCGATGGCTATGTCGACAATAATAATTTCAAAATCTGATAAATTGAGCCTTAAGATTAGTAAGCTTTCAAGAATACTCTTTAGTTTTACTGGAAAAAATAGACAAACAAAAGTTGAGTTTAAAAATCACACAGTATTAATTGGATGCGACCGAACTGGAAAAGGTATTCTATTGTTTTTGAAGAAGTTCGGAGAAAAAGTGGTAATCGTGGAGTATAACCCTAGAATTGTAAATGAGTTAAAGGCGAAAGGGGAGTCTGTAATTTTTGCTGATGCAACTGATCCTGATATTTTAGAGCTTTCTAATATGTATGAAGCGAAATTGATAATCTCTACAATTAAAAATTTTAACGATGAGTTATCTTTGATTTCTGAGATAAAAAACAAAAAAATCGAGGCTCCGATAATTGCAGATGCAGAAAGCTTGGCTCATGCAAAACATCTCTATGAAGCTGGTGCTTCTTATGTGATCTTTCCTCATTTTGCTAGCGGATGGCACATTGGACAGATGATTAAGAAGTTTGGTAAGGATAAAGAAACTTTGACTAAGTATCGTACCCGACAAGACAGTTTCTTAAAAAGAACATATGAAGACGAGTATTAAAGATAAACTACTTATAATTTTGGGAAGTGTTTTCTTGCTAGTTCTTTTGGGACTTTTGGTTTTTGATGTAACTAGAAGGGGAGTATTTAGTAATAGAATGGGTTTTAATGTGGCTGTCGTGGGAAACGAAGGAATAAGTATTTTATTACTGCGACCCGAGGAGGGGATGGTGGGTTGGATTCGTTTACCAGATAATATTAGAGTAAAAATTTATAATTCAGAGGCTTTTTATCCACTTGAGTCGGTGTGGAGTTACGGAGTATCAGAGAAAAAGCCATTTGAAATAATGGAAAAATCAGTTGGTCAAGCGATGGGTGTAGTAATTGCCAGAACAATAAAGATTGATGATAGCTCAGGAATTGAAAATGTACTGGGAAGACTACTGTCTTTGAGCTTAAAAACAGATATCAGTATCCGAGATAGGGTTTTGATAAGACAGTTTTTGGGCGACGCAGTAAAGTCAAAAAGAGTGCTTGAAATGAGTATTCCTAAGACCGTCTTTGATGTTGTAACTGATCCGGATGGTGCTGAGTTTAATGAATTTAACCTTACTATGAGTTTGTGGACAAAAAACAAGTTTGTAGTTGAGCCCATCCTTAATGAAAATGCTGATATATCAATAAATAATATATCTGGTATTTCAGGTCTTGGAGGGATTTTGGCAAACCAATTGGAGTCAACAGGAATGCATGTAACTGAGTTGAAGGCGATAACTGATGAGATTGTTCCTTCTGAAAAAGGATGTGTCTTTGCAAGTGAGAAGAGATATGAAATGACAGAGCTGATTCTAAAAGAGCAGTTGGGATGTAACAAAATAGCAAGACCTGATTATGTGGAACAAGATGAGAAACTTAGAATTTGGATTAGATAGACTAGCCTTCGTCTCCCATGAGAGGATCGTATATTTCTATAGGAGGTAGCTCACTTGATTCACCAGCTGAGAGTGAAGGAAGAAGCTCACTATCGTCGAGGGGAAACGAAGGAACTCCTTTGAGTTTTTTTGATGCGTGAGTTTCTTGGATAAATACTTGAGGGAATTTTGGATTGACTGATTTCATTACGGTTTTGTATTTGTACCCGGCTCTTAGAAGCTGAAGTAGGCGATGAGAAATATTGTCAGGAAGATAGCCGACAAAGATATCTTTCTGATCTGAGACTTTGACTTTGTGTTTGCAATGGCCTAGCTCGACTGGTTCACCAATATTGAGGGCTGAGAAAATTTTTGGTTCAGCTTGACTGACAAGGGGAACGACTTTGGATTTTCCTGGTTCTTCGATAAAACTTACTGTTTGGGTGAATGGGTTGAGAAGACCGGTGTTTTTGTTTGCTTTTAATCTAACAATGTTGTTTTTGGCAATTGGGTTATGAGCGTCTATTTTTAAAACTTTATTAAAATTTTCTTCAGCTTTTTTGTTTTTACCAATCATGGAATAGGAGATACCAAGGCGATTTAGGGTAGAAATATCATCAGGAAAAGTCTCCAGTATTTTGGTGTTGAGATCAACTGCTTCTTTCCAGTTTTTGTTTACTGCAGCTTTTATTGCTTCTTGTGTTAAATCGTGCGTGGAGTCATTGTTCATGATGGAAGCATATTAATGATTTTTTTACCATATGTCAAGCTACAAATTGTTTGGTAGAATCAAGATATGTCAGGTCATTCCAAGTGGTCAACAATTAAACATCAAAAGGCGATTGAAGATAACAAACGCGGTGCTGTGTTTACAAAAATCGCAAAAAAGATCCATATAGCCGTACAAAAAGGCGGTTCAGGGGACGTTAACGGTAATCCATTTTTAAGAGCTTGTGTAGATGAGGCACGCGCCGTAAATATGCCAATGGATAATATTAATCGCGCAATCGAAAAAGGATTAGGAGTCGGTGGGGCAAATACATCAGAAGAGGTTATATATGAAGCTTACAGTAAAGAAGGAGTTGGAATTCTCATCACAGCTGTAACTGACAACCGTAATAGAACAGCCGCAGAGCTAAACTCAGTATTAAACAAACATGAAGCAAAGTTGGGTGGTCCTGGGTCGGTATCCTACATGAAATCAATTTCTCCTATACCGATGATAAGTCTTGATGATGAATCAAAAGCTAATGTAGAGAGATTGTTGGAAGTATTAGGGGACCTTGACGATGTGGTTGAGACTTGGTCGAATTTAGATTAATTATGTCAAAAAGAACAAAATTTATTTTGGTTAGCTTGCTTATTGCTTTCTTGTTGTGGCTTACAAGCATGGCTCAGGTGGACTATAGATTTGGCTTAGTTTTGGCTGTTGGGGCTGTTTCTTATATCTTGTCTGTTTGGGTCTTATTTGATGACTTGAAGGGCATTGAGTGGATTACATTGATAATTCTACCGATGATGTTTACGTTGGGAGCTGGTTTGTTTTCAAATTTTTTACCGACTGCTTTTCCAGGGATGTTTGGCAAGTCAATTTCTGTTGAGACCTCACAGTTGTTGGCAGGAATATTTAAAGTATTATATTTTTTATTGGTTGGCGTTGGACTTTACGGAATTCTTTTGATCGAGAATATTTTTTCAGTTGCTTCGATAAGGACAATTCAACTCTTCAGAGCGGCTCGATCAGTTAACTTTATTTTTACCTTGGTTACTTCACTATTTTTCTTTACTGTGGCACTGAGTTTGAAGTTGGCTTTTTGGTGGGTAATTCCAATTTCTTTTGCCGTTTCATTTGTTCTGGCTTATCCTAGTTTGTGGAGTATTGATTTAAAAAATAACTTTGGGCCACAGGTGATGCGATATGCATTGTCGGCAAGCTGGATTATCGCAATTCTGTCTGGAGTACTCTGTTTTTGGCCAGTTAAGCCTTTTATGGGTGGGCTCATTTTGACTTCAGGACTATACGCATTATTTGGCATCCTTGAACAGCGACTTTCTAATAGGGTATACCTAGAAAGCCTTCTGGAATATGGAGTGACTATTATTATCATTATTGTCGTAGGATTCTTGACTACTTCGTGGGTAGGCTAGGTATAAAATTAATTTAATATTTGTTTGTGGAAAAATATTTTCTTGCGCTGACCAAAAGGGGGAGAAGTCCTATAATATACATCCTATAATAATTATCCTATAACACATATCCTATAATAGTTTTCACGAAATGGGGAAGTTTTCACGAAAAATTAGCAGTCATGTGGATAACTCGCTAGGTGAGTGGGTTTGATATAGTTGGCAAAAGAATGAAGAAAACACGATAGACCATCCCCAAGACAGGGCTATAAATAATCGTTATTTATTAATTAATTATTTTTTATTGACGACATGTTTGGGACACTGGTACGCGAGATAGAAGAAGTTATTCTTCTGCACTTCCCTGTTTATATTTTTAGTTCCCCTGGAGAAGAATGATTTATGATACGTCGCACAATAACACTTTTGCGACGTTAGTCACAAAGTTGTGCACCTAGAAGTAGATATTCACCCATCATGTGATTTCGTATAAAATCCCGAATACTTTACGGGTTTAGCCTCCCCCATGTGTGTTTTAGTTCATTCTTTTAAGGTTTGTGCCTAGTAGCCTCAAATCGTGCTTAACCATATATAAACCCGAAAACTCGAGGCTAAACCTCTATGAACAAGTACCCACAAAAAGTCCCAGAAGCCGTTTTAGGGGCATTGTACGGGCCGGCTTTTTTGGGGTTTTTGATGTCAGTTTGGAGTTTCTTTAATAGAGTAAAGAGACGTATGGTTTGTGCTTGGATATCGAGTATTGGTTCTTTAATTTTGTAAATTGAATTTAATTATTTATTTATGTTTCCGAAAATATTTATTGTTGGAATATTATAAAAATATTAATTTGTAATTAATTATTTTTTAAGAAAATTTATCGACGCAAAGAATTCTTAATAATTCATTGTGGATAACTTTCTGTCGTCCATTATCAAAAATTCTTCCCGGTCCTCCCCTATTTCTAACTCCCCTATTTTTCATGGTGTGAAAATTTTTTTGTAATTATTTTTTTAAATATAAAAAATCCCCGCTAGTTTGCGGGGATGTTTGCTTTGTTTATGAGAGTAATAAGATAATCGATTCTATCAAGCAGAAGTTCATATCGTTGACGTGTTGAGTTTGTTGACAGTAATCGTTTTCTATTTCGAATCACAATATTTTCTTTAATCGGTTTACCTTTGATAAAATTGAATTGATCTTCGGTGAGATCAACATGAACTCCATCTGGAAGGATATTCCAACAATGAGTGTCACCATCTGTCATTTTGCAACTTGGGAGTTTGCCTCCAAAATATTTCTGAACAACTAGTGCTGTGACATAACACTGGTTAAGCGATGGAACGCGAGGTTTCCAGTCACCGTAGGCTGTTTCGGCACACCAGGCTACTTCAAGTAAAGCTCTTAATGTTTTTAGATCCATTGCTTGCCCCTTTTCTTCGTTGTCGTTAGTCTACCTTGAAATCAGAATATTTTAGAATTTCTTTACCATCCTTGGAGAAAATTATTTCTTTGAGGGTGGAAAGTTTTCGTCTTGACATCATGCCGTTTACCGGTAACCTGACACCATGATTTGAGGTCGTGATAATACTAAAATCGGTGAACGGATTGATCAAGACTGAATTGGCGTTTTCGTAATAGATACCTTTTGGGTGAGTTGCTCTGTCTCTTTGTACTGCCCGATGGGCTTGGGACTTTTGAGAAACAAGATCTGTAATGGTACAGGTAATGATGGTCGCCGATGAATGAGCACTCTCTTTTTTTTCTGGGTCTGTTTCATGGTTACGGACAGATTCGAAAACACTACTATATTGATCCAATGTTTGCTCCTTTTAATGAACTGAGATTTCGATATTTTATATTAATAGTTGTGTATAAGCAAAGGATGAGTTTTTATGTCGCACAATATTTTGGTATGATGAATATAGATGGCTAAGAAACAAGCTTCAGACCTTACTCTTCGACTTCATATAAAGCGATATTTAAGCTTTATTGAGGTTGAAAAAAACTATAGCAAGTTTACTATCCGAAACTACTCCCACTATCTCAAGGTTTTTCGAGATTGGTTTGAAAAACATTATGCACAAGAATATATCGAAAAGCTGACCTATGACATGGTCAGAAGATATAGATTGTATTTGAGTCATTATGAAGACCAAAGAGGTAAGGAGCTCTCCCCTACTACTCAGTCATATTATGTAATCGCCTTGCGTGCATTTCTTAAATACTGTGCGAAAAGAGGCATAAAAACTTTATCGCCTGAAAAGGTTGATTTACCAAAAGGTGAAGGACATCAGATAAAGTTTTTGGATCGGGATCAGGTGGAGAGGCTTCTTACATCTCCAGATACTTCGACGATGGCCGGATTGCGTGACAGAGCGATCTTAGAAATTTTATTTTCTACTGGTCTTCGTGTGTCAGAGCTTGCAAAGCTTGATATCGACAAGATTGATTTGAAACAAAGAGAGTTTGGTATTATCGGTAAAGGTCGTCGATCTCGAGTGGTTTTTTTGACCACGCGCTCTTGTGATTGGCTGGCAAAGTACTTGGATACGAGGACAGATCCGTATCGAGCCCTTTGGATTCGAATTCCAAAAAGTGGTGAGTGGGATCCGGGTATGGGAGGAGAAAATGCACGTTTGTCTATTCGTGGAATCCAAAGAATTGTGGAGAAATATCGTAGAGCAGCGGGGCTACCTATTAAGGTGAGTCCTCATGTACTAAGACATTCATTTGCTACGACTCTACTTCAACAAGGAGCAGATTTGCGTAGTGTTCAGGAAATGTTGGGTCACAAAAATGTGGCTACGACACAGATATATACCCACGTAACCAATCCTCAACTGAAGCAGATTCATGATAAGTATTTGAAATAAAAAAGCCCCGGTGAGGGGCTTTGAAGCTAAAAGAAGCTTTGGATATTCACTTTCCGTTCGAGTTCTGAGAGAGTACCCCAGTAGAATTGAGCGTGTATAGTGCCTTCAAAATATTCTTCTACCGGACCAAAGTTTATTCTTGTTTCGGAGTTGAGATTTAAGGCGAATTTTAACTGCTGAATATGACGTTTGATATCCCAGATGGTTTCCAGATCAAAAGTGTGAGCATATCCTGTGTAACAATAAAGAGAGTTTGTATCTGATCGATACATACCTCTCGTTGTTTTGGTTAGAAAACTAGCTTCGTCTTCCCCGCTCCATCCTTCGTCTTTGAACCATTGGATGTGAGATCTAGGATCATTAAATTGGGAGACTTCGACTTTGCCTTCTCTAATGCAAAACATAATACGATTGCGATGGAAAGCAATCGTCTCTTCCGAGTATTGAACCATTTGTCCTCCTCTGCTCTTTAGTAAAGTGCTTGGGAATGATATCTTATGATGACAAAAAATGCAATACTACAGGTTATTTTTTGTTGGTAAACAGTCTACCATCTGGAAGTCTGCATTGTTCAGGATATGACTCTTGAATTGGGAAACCAGCTTCGACGCATTGATTGTAGCTTGTGATTGTTTTGATTAGGGCGTCGCAGATTTTCTTGCTACCCATGTCGCTTTTGGGCATACAGTCTAAGAGCTTTTCTCTGAGGGTCATTTCTCTTCTAGGGGAAACATCTGTCGTATTGTCGATACGAAGAAGGGCTTTTCTGATTTCGTATTGGCTTAGCACACCATCATAAGGTTCCCTATCTGGGATGATGCCGGTGTACATATTTTGAAGGGTGGCGTAGGCTTCTTGGCTTCTTAATCTGCCGAGCGTCCAGATGGCATCGTTTTTGTCGTGGAAAGATTCGGACTCATTGCCTAGAAGTTTCATAAGGGACTGAGGACAGCTATCTTGATACTTTGTTTGGGCGTTTTTACAGACATTGTTAACGGCCACTTTAATGTCGATTGAGATTATTAATAAACTGATTATGATGAGAGAAAAACTAATGGCAAGAGACCAGAATAATAATTTTCTTACTAGTAACCAGATGTTATTTCTAGCTGCCTTCTTTTTCATATTTTGATACCTCTTTTGATAATCTCTTCAAATATCTTACCTTCTAACTTACGGCACTGGCAATTGCGAGCATGCTCTACATGCCAAGCAACTCGCTGGTCGAGGGTTGGATTTTTGGGCATGATGTTTTTAAGATGCCAGTCTTTGTTTATTTTGGACATAACTATTCTAATAGTAGCAAATGATGTAAAAAAAAGGCTCGCATTGCGCGAGCCTTATGTTTCTATCTTGTTACTTTTTCTTCTGGTTCATCTTGTACTTTGGCATCTGAATCTGTTTCTTCGGTCTCAATTGAGTCGAAGGTATTACTATCGTCACCTACGACAAAATGGTCACCAATATTAATTTTTTTCCACTTTGCTTCAGAGAGATAAAGATCGCCTTTAAGACCATCTTCGTCTTCAATTGTGATCACCCAGTCTTCGTCATCATAATGAAATATGGGTATCATTGAAACAATTTTTCCAATGATAATTGGCATTATCTGGACCCAGGTACGCTCTTCTTCGTACCACTTGTCTATTACCTTACCTGACTTGGGAAATGGTCGATTTCTATCCCAAATTAAGTAGCCAATCAAAAATAAAACAATCAGTATTAATAGACTGGCTAATACATAAAGAATGATCATTAATGCGTCCATGAGTCTCCTTTTTGCTTGTGTTTCTCAGTTATTCTTTCAGGGAAAAGGTAATACTGTTTATTGAAATTCCCCTTCCTGAAGATGACTGTGTGACGTGGATTATTGGTGGGCCATCAATTTCTTCAATAGGGTTTTCGGCTTTCCAGTCTAAAACAAGTTGAGCAAGTAGCTCGAAATTATCGTATACTGTCCCCTCTTTTTTGACGGGAATGCAGACCTGATTACCAAGTCTTTTTACTGGCAGTTTTTTGTCAGCCACGATTCCTCCTATGAACCTAGAAAATTAACGTACGGGAATATTATACTATATTATGGGCTATAAGTCAAGGCTGGTGGCCACAGTATCCTTCTTATTCTTCTTCGGAGTCGGAGACTGTAGTGACGGCGGCAACAGAGTCTCCATCTTTGGCGAAGCGCATAAGGATGACTCCTTGGGTAGCTCTACCGAGACGTGGAATATTCTTGATTGGAAGCTTGATCGCCAGACCTTGAGAGGTAGTGATAAGAAGTACTTCTGAGTCTTGGTCTACAAGTAAGGCACCTGAGAGTTTGCCTGTTTTGTCGGTGGTTTCACACACCTTCAAGCCTTGGCCAGATCTATTTTGAACTGGATACTCTGGAAGAGGTGTGCGTTTGCCCATACCGTTTTCGGTAACGACAAGAAGGTCTCGGAAGAGTTTGACTCGTTTGTCTGTGGAAACTGGCTCTTCTGGAGCAAATACATCCATAGAGATAACGAAGTCATCTCCTTTGAGTAGAATACCTCTAACCCCTTGAGTGTCTCTATCGGTTGGACGGACATCTTGTTCGTTGAAGCGAATGGATTTACCTTCTTTGGAGACCAAGAGAATGTGGTCTGATCCAGAAGTCTGATTGACCCAGACAAGATTGTCATTGTCTTGAAGCTTGATGGCTATCAATCCATTACTCTTGATATTTTCGTATTTAGCGAGTGCTGTTCTCTTGACGACACCAGCTTTGGTGGTGAAGAAAAGGAATTGATTCTTTTCTACTTGCTTAGGCATGGGGAGAATACTCTTGATGGTCTCATCTGTTTCGATGTTGATGAGATTGATGATGGCTTGGCCCTTGCTGATGCGACTGCCTTCGGGAAGTTCCCATACCTTAAGAGCAAATACTTTACCCTTACTGGTGAAGACTAAGAGCCTGTCGTGAGTGTTTGCATTGGTTAATAGCTGAATCTCGTCTGTCTCTTTGATGGTCATACCGGAGACTCCTTTACCTCCCCTCTTTTGAGTGCGGAAGGTAGAAAGAGGCATGCGTTTGATGTAGCCTGATTTGGTGAGAGTAACGATGGTTTCTTCTGAAGGAATTAAGTCTTCTTCTGAAAGAGACCCTGGAGCTGAAGCAATTATCTGTGTTCTTCTCTTCTCAGGGTAGTCTGCAGCTAATTTGTTGAGCTCTTCTTTAATTATTTCGAAAACTTTCTGAGGATCTTTCAAGACTGCAACTAGTTTTTCGATGGTTTTCATCAATTCTTGGTACTCGGCCTCGATTTTTTGACGCTCAAGAGCGGCAAGTCGTCGTAGCTGCATTTCCAAAATAGCTAGGGATTGAATCTCGGTGAGCTTGAATTTCTCCATAAGGTTCTTCTTGGCGGTATCACTATCTGGACTCTTTTTGATGGTTTCAATGACATCATCGATGTTAGCAAGAGCAATGAGTAACCCTTCCAAGATATGAGCTCTATCCTTGGCGGACTTGAGATCAAACTGCGAACGGCGAACAACGACCATTTGTCTGTGAGCTGTAAACTCCATGAGAATCTGCTTGAGGTTTAGAAGATGAGGTGTGCCATCAGACATAAGAGCCACGACATTGGCGGGGAAATTGGTTTGAAGCTCGGTGTGTTTGAAAAGATTATTAAGAACACTCTTAGGCTTGGCGTCTTTTTTGAGATCGACGACGACTGTCATACCATGTCTATCAGACTCATCGCGAAGATCCGAGATACCATCAATTCTCTTCTTTTTTACTAGTTCGGCTATGTCAGTTATAAGCTTGGCTTTGTTTACTTGGTATGGAAGCTGCGTGATTAGAATTTGGAAACGGCCATTTTTCTTTTCAACAATCTCGGCAACGCCACGCATAATAATACTGGCCTTGCCTGTGGAGTAAAGCTTCTTGATTTCATTGGTGTCGTAGATGATGCCAGAAGTTGGGAAATCTGGTCCTTTGATATGTTGACAAAGTTCATCTATCTCGATATCAGACTCAAGAGAACCGATTAGATTTTTGTAGCTAGTGGTATGGAGATCAGCATCTTCAACTGGGGTTGTGGCACTAACCTTACTTCGATCAATTAAAGTGTTGATGGCCTTAACAACTTCCAATAAATTATGTGGTGGAATCTTTGTTGCCATACCGACAGCGATACCGTCTGATCCCATGAGAAGAAGATTTGGAAGCTTAGCGGGAAGAACTAATGGTTCTTGTTGTGAGCCATCAAAGTTGTCACCAAAATCGACTGTATTTTTATCGATATCCTCTAATAGTTCACTAGCAATTTTGCTGAGACGTGCCTCGGTGTAACGCATGGCAGCAGCAGAGTCGCCATCGATACTTCCAAAGTTTCCTTGACCATCAACCAAGGGATAACGCATGGAGAAGTCTTGAGCTAGACGGACCATGGTTTGGTAAACGGCAGTATCTCCGTGTGGATGATATTTACCTAAAACTTCACCAACAATACGAGCAGACTTTTTGTAAGCACTTTTGTGGGTAATACCCATGTTTTTCATGGCGTATAAGATGCGGCGATGAACTGGTTTTAGACCATCACGAACATCAGGAAGAGCACGAGAAACGATAACAGACATGGCATAGTCGAGGTAACTTCTCTCCATCTCTTCGACTATTGGAGCTTGTTTTATAAGCCCCCATTCAGTGTTTTCTTCTTGAGGCTTTATTGGTGTGGTGATGTCTGTTTGGATATCTTCGTTTTGGTCTTCCATATTATTTTATTTTTGAAAATGTTGATGGTAACGTTTAATTGCTTCGTTTAAAGTAATTTTGGCTTCTTCGACTGATAGGTAGCCATTGAGGTCTACCCATTTTCCAGGTTCATTAATTTTGTAGTTTTTGTAGAAGTACTCAATGTTTGTGAGAGTTTCTTTATCAAGAGTATCTGTGTCTTGGATTGCAGTAAAGACGGGGTCTTTTTCTGAAAAAGGAACAACTATTAATTTTCCATCTTTGCCACTTTGGTCTATTGTCTCAAGCAAGCCGACAATCCTGGCTTGTAATACAGTACCTGTTGGAAAGACCTTGGAGCTTATGATGGCGACGTCTAGCGGATCATTGTCGTTGCTCCATGTTTCGGGAACAAAGCCATAATTAAAGGGAAAAGAAAGATTGGAGCTTAATACTCTATCTAATACAAATTTTTCTTGATCTACTTTGTACTCAGTTTTTTTGTTTGATCCTTTGGGAATCTCAACGACAACATTGACTGTGTTGTTATTTCCGAATGCATTAATTGAGTGAAGTAGATTCATTATTTAGATATCAAGGTTGGCCATGGTGGCATGGGTGGTAATAAACTTCTTGCGAGGAGCAACTTCTTGACCCATGAGGGTAGTAAATACTTCGTCTGCATGGGCTGCATCTTCAATTGTGATTTGTTTGAGAGTGCGGGTAGCTGGATTCATAGTAGTATTCCAAAGCTGTTCTGGATTCATTTCTCCTAAACCTTTATAACGCTGGATACCAAGCTTGTTTTGTTCTGCAGGTGTTAGGGTCTTGATATATTTTTCCTTTTCGTCTTCGGTGTAGACGTATTTGTTCGTAGTTCCATGACTGAGTTTGTATAAAGGAGGAATGGCAAGATATACGTATCCTTTTTCGAAAACTTCTTTTGTGTGTCGGAAAAATAGAGTCAGAAGGAGTGTCGCAATATGAGCACCATCGACGTCAGCATCGGTCATGATGATAATACGGTGGTAGCGCAGCTTGGCAATATCAAGAGTGTCCCCTATTCCCATACCCATGGCAATAATAAGGTCCTTGACACTTTCTGATTCAATTACTTTGTCGAGTCGAGCTCTTTCGGTGTTAAGAATTTTTCCTTTTAAAGGCAAGATGGCTTGATGAGCACGATCTCTCCCCTGCTTGGCTGAACCACCGGCTGAGTCTCCCTCAACGATGAATAGCTCTGATCTGGCTGGATCTTTTTCTTGACAGTCAGCAAGCTTGCCTGGCAAAGTCATGCCTTCGAGAGCACCTTTGCGGACAACTGCTTCTCTGGCGGCTTTGGCTGCCATACGAGCTCTATTGGCTAAAGTTATTTTAGCAATAATGGTTTGAGCAGTTTGAGGATGTTCTTCTAAATACTCTTCAAGACCCTTTTTGGCTATCTGATATACGGCAGACTGAACTTCTGGGTTGTTGATCTTGGTTTTGGTCTGAGACTCGAACTGAATTTCTGATGAGCTCATCTTGACCCAGACTACTCCGGTGAGACCCTCTTTGAGATCTTCGGGAGTGAAATCTAGTTCTTTAGATTTGTTTTTGTCTTTTTTGTCTGGATCTTGGCCAGCAGTCATGTAGTTTTTGATGACTTTTGAGAGAGCTGTTCGGAAACCAGTTAGATGCGTACCACCATCATAAGTATTAATAGTGTTGGCAAAAGATTCGAGGTTGTCGGTATACGTATCGGTGTACTGCATGACCACTTCGACACCAATTGGTAAACCATTTTCGGTAACACTGCCTGACATGGAGATAATTTCATGAAGAGGTTTTTTATGTTTGTTGTTGTGGGACAGAAGGGATTTGAGTCCTGATTCGAAGTAAAAGTTGGCTTGTTTGTCGGTTCTTTCATCCAATAGATGAATGTATACTCCAGCGACAAGGTAAGCTCTTTCTTGGAGCTTACTCTTAATATTTGAGTAATTAAAATCTGTGGTTAGTTTGAAAATGGTTGGGTCTGGCCAAAAACGAGTGAAGGTACCGTTGGCAGCAGTAAGAATGTGTTTGTGAAACTCCGGGATTAGATTGACGGCTTCGGACTCGGGGATTACTTTGACAGGAAAATCTGGTGTACCTACTTTGTAGCTTTGAATGAAGTATTCCGGACCGTGAGTAACGATGACTTGCATCTTTGTGGAAAGAGCATTTACGGCAGAAGCGCCGACACCATGAAGACCGCCTGATGCTTTGTAGGCTGAGTCTGAGAATTTTCCCCCTGCATGAAGCTTAGTCATGGCGACTTCTAGAGCAGAAACACCGGATACATGTTTGTCTGTTGGGATTCCACGACCATCATCTGAAACGGAAACTGAAGAGTCTTTATGAATACAAACATAAATATTTTTGGCGTAACCACCGATGGCTTCATCGAGTGAGTTATCAGCAATCTCTATAAGTAGATGGTGAAGTCCTTTTTCATCGGTTGACCCGATGTACATTCCTGGTCTTTTTCTAACAGGTTCGAGACCTTCGAGGACTGTAATATCTTTGGCTGAGTAAGTTTGTTCTGACATTTTTAAATTTTTTGCGTTGCGCGTTCATTTTAACGGTTAAGCACTAACACATCAAGTACATCTCCCAGTACAATAAGTTAATGTTACCAAAGATTATCGTGGTTGGCACGTATGAAAGAGAGGCTCTCTTGTCTTCTTTGGGACTTACGACGGCAAAGACTTTAGGATATGAAGGTGGTGAAGGTAAGATAGACGATTTGCGACGTTTTATCAACTTTGGGATGAATGTTTCTGAAGGAAATGAGTCAATGGGGTTGATTGTATGGGATGCGGATAAGCTTTCTCCTGAGTGTCAGGCTGTTTTACTTAAACCCTTGGAAAGTGTTTCTGACACGATGTATATTTATCTTGTTGCATCAAACGAAAATGGATTATTACCTACTATTATTTCAAGATGTTTGATCGATTATCATACTGAACTTGAAACTAAAAATAATAGTTATTGGAAAGAGATACTGGATTGTTTTTCAAAAGGACCTTCTCGCTGTTTGGCTTTGGCTGATGAGATGGAAAAAACGGAAATGGAGGTTGCTTTGGAAGAGATGATAAATAAATTAAAGCTAGGTTTGGAGTCTTCGGTTAATAAAAATAGATTAAAGGTGCTTAAATTGTCCATCGATTGTTTGGCAAATCTGAAACATACAAACGTAAATGCTAAATTGGCATTTGGAAATTTTTTGATTAGTTCGTGGAGACTCGTAAAGTCGTAGATATATTTGGTATATTTAAAGTATGGATTATCAGGAAACTGCCCTACTGGATTATCTTGTCTCGTCGGGAAAGCTGACTCAAGAAAAAGTAAACGATTTAAAGATTGAGGCGGTTACATCAGGAAAGACCCTAACAGAACTACTTATCGAGAAGAGATTGGTGGATGAGCGTGGTTTGGCTGAGGCAAAGGCAAAGGTACTAGGTATCCCCTATTTTTCTGAGAGCAAAATATCAGTTGATCCTGATTTAATTAGTTTAATCTCTGTAGATCTGGCTCGTAATTATCAAGTGGTTCCATATAATCTTGATAAACAAAATAAGATTTTGAGTCTTATTATGGTTAAGCCTGAAGAGCTTTCCACAGTTGATTTTTTCCAGAAAAGGACTGGATTTGCCATAAAATCGCTACTCACATCAAAGGAAAACTTGGACACTTTGATAGCTAATGTTTATAGTCAAAGTTTGTCAGGTGAGATTTCTGGAGTCTTGAAAAGAGGTAAAGAAACGGCTGATGAAGAAGGTGTTCGTTTGGTTACTTCAGATACTATTTCTCAAATAATTAAGGAACCAAAGATTGTCGAGATTGTGCGAAAAATTTTGGAACACGCAATTCGTCTTCGTGCATCTGATATTCATATTGAACCAATGGAAAATATCACTCGAGTTCGCTACCGAATCGATGGTATTTTGGAAGAAAAGTTAACTTTGGACAAAGATTATCACGCCTCTCTGATTTCTCGTATAAAGATTTTGTCTGGAATGAAGATTGATGAGAAACGTATCCCTCAGGACGGACGTTTTAATTTTCAATCTGAGTGGGGTGAGGTTGATCTGCGTATCTCTTCCCTACCGACCGTAAATGGAGAGAAGATTGTTATGCGTTTACTCAAAAAAACAGATAAAGTTCCTACTCTTGGTGAGCTTGGACTACGAGGGAAAGCTCTTACTACTCTGGAAGAAGCTATCCGAATCCCTCATGGAATTATATTAGCTACTGGTCCAACAGGTTCTGGTAAAACAACGACTCTTTACTCTATTTTAACTATGGTGAACTCGCCAAAAGTAAACATTGTGGCACTAGAAGACCCTGTCGAGTATCAAATTGGCGGTGTAAATCAGGTGCAGATTAATCCACAAGCAGGACTAACTTTTGCTTCGGGACTGCGTTCTTTTCTTCGTCAAGATCCAAACATTATTATGGTTGGAGAAATTCGTGATGAGGAAACTGCTCAGTTGGCAGTACAAGCTTCTCTCACCGGTCACTTGGTGTTTTCAACTGTTCATACAAACTCGGCTGCAGGTGCTCTCCCCCGTCTTTTGGATATGGGAGCTGAACCGTTTTTGCTTTCTTCGTCAATGACGGCTGTGATCGGTCAACGTGTGCTACGTACTATTTGTGATAAATGTAAGACAGCTTATGTTCCTGAGGAGGGTGTGGCTGAAGATATTGAAAAAGTATTAGGGAATTTATTACCTGGTTGGATTAAGTCTAACCCAATAAAAGCGGCTGAAGCAGCGAAAAATAATGCCCCATTTATGCTTTATAAAGGAGCTGGTTGTGATAAATGTGGAGGTTCTGGATACTACGGACGAATTGGTATTTATGAAGTTTTGAAGGTAACTGAAAAGGTTGCTCGTCTTATCATGGAACGAGCAGATGCAACGATGGTAGAAAAAGCAGCTACTGACGACGGAATGATTATCATGAAACAAGATGGTTATCTGAAAGTGTTAGAAGGAGTAACCACTCTTGAAGAAGTTATTAGAGTGGCTCAAGTTTAATGGAAAAATCTAATTTAGTTACACAACTTTTAACACTGGCTTCTGAGAAAAATGCATCGGACTTGCATCTTGTGGCCGATTCATATCCTATCTTTAGAATCATGGGGAAACTAGTTCCATATCAAGAGGCTGGTGTAATTAGTTCTACTGCTTTGATGGGACATATCACTAGTATGATGTCTGCTTCTCAAAAAGAAATATTCTTAAATGAACTGGAAATTGATTTTTCGGTGACTGTGTCTGGAAAATTTCGTTTTAGAGCTAACGCATATTTTCAGAGAGGATTACCAGCTATTTCACTACGCTATATTCCAAATGTTATCCCGAGTATTGATTCACTAGGACTTCCTGCAATTTGTCATGCTTTTGCCAAACTCAAGCAGGGATTTGTAATTGTAACTGGACCTACTGGATCAGGAAAATCTACGACTGTTGCTGCTGTAATTGATGAGATTAATGCTCTAAGGTCGGAACATATTGTAACGATTGAAGACCCAGTTGAGTTTATTCATGCCAATAAAAAATCTATTGTGAGTCAGCGTGAAATGGGAACAGATACAAAATCATGGGATACGGCATTAAAGTCTGTTTTGCGACAAGATCCAAATATTGTATATATTGGTGAGATGCGAGATGCAGAGACCATGGAAGCAGCTATGACTGTAGCTGAGACAGGGCACTTGGTATTTGCAACTTTGCACACGAATTCAGCTTCACAAACAATTGAGCGTATTGTGGATAGTTTTCCTGAGGATCAACAGCCTCAGATAGTATTGCAGCTTTCGATGGTTCTTGAGGCTGTTTTATCTCAAAGATTGATTCCAACCGTTGATGGAAAAAGAACTGTGGCTACTGAGATATTGATTGCTACACCTGCTGTTCGAAATAATATTCGTGAAGGAAAGACATTCCAGATTGATAATGTGATCCAGACAAGCGGAAACTTGGGAATGAGCTTACTAGAGCAGAGTTTGGCTAACTTGATAAATACAAATGTGATTGATCGATCTGTGGCTTTGGAGTATGCAATTCGTCCAGCTGTATTAGACAAGATGGTTGTTAAAAAATGAAAAATTTTCGTTATAAAGTTCGTGATACCGAGGGAGTTTTGTCTAGTGGGACAATGGAGGCTACTGATGAGAAACAGGTTGTTTCGGTTTTAAGAGGAAAAGGCTTGTTGATTACCTCTATCTCGGAAGAAGACCAGCTTGGTCTGGACCAACTGTTTGGTAGGTTTTCAAAACCCAAGGCAGACGAAATAACCAACTTTACGAGACAGCTTTCAACAATGGTTGGTGCAGGCCTGCCTCTTGTTAGTGCCTTGCGTATTTTGAAGGAGCAGTCTTCGAAAAGTCTTAATTTGGTAATAGAAAAAATCTTAACTGAAGTAGAAGGAGGTTCGACCCTGGCTGATGCTTTAGAAATTTCCGGAGGCGGTTTCTCTTCAGTTTATTTGGCTATGGTTCGCGCAGGTGAGTCTGCTGGAGTTTTGGATCAAGTTCTAAGAAAGCTGGCTGATGCATTGGATAAGCAAAGAGAGTTTAAGAGTAAAACGAAAGGCGCCATGGTTTATCCTCTTATCATTTTGATAGGCATGGTAATTATTACAATTATCATGATGGTTGTAGTGGTCCCCAAATTAACAGCCATGTATCAAGACTTTGGAGCAGATTTGCCAACACCAACAAAAATATTGATGGGACTAAGTGGATTTTTTGTAAATTTTTGGTATTACCTAGTGGTATTTTTTGGGGTTGGAGCAGTATTGATTTCTAATTGGGCAAAAACCGAAGTGGGTTCCTTGATTGTTGAACAACTTACTTTCAGAATTCCAATTTGGGGGAAACTTCGAAAAGATCTAATAATGACCGAGTTTGCAAGAACTGTGAGTGTTTTGCTTGGTGCTGGTATTCCGATTCTGGATACTTTGCAGATTGTATCGGAAACAATTGGAAGTAAGATATACGGCGCCGAAATTAGACAAGCAGCGGTAATGGTAGAAAAAGGTGTAGGTTTGGCTGAAGCCATGAAGCAGTTGAATATATTTCCTCCAATCTTAAGTCAGATGATTTCTGTGGGTGAAGAAACTGGAAAACTTGATGAAGTTCTCGCCAAACTTGCTACTTTTTATGAAGGTGAGTCAGAGGTTAAGGTTAAGGCTCTGACAACAGCGATTGAACCAATGATTATGGTTATTATGGGAGTTGGAGTAGGCTTCTTGGTTATTGCGGTGATTATGCCTATATATAACTTGACAAGCCAGTTCTAATCGTTCATAGTGATATCTAGTTATTGTAATTATAAAAAAATAATAAAAATGATTAGAACAAATAAAGGTTTCACATTAATGGAACTTTTGATTGTCATTGGTGTTTTGGGAATTTTGGCTGCCGGTCTATTGGCTGCTATTGATCCTTTTGAACAGCTGAGAAAAGCCCGTGATACAAATACACGTAATGCCACGATTGAGCTGATGTCTTCTTTGACTAGATATTATGCCAACCACGGAGCGTTTCCTTGGAACATGACTACTTTACCGGACGTAAGTTGTAGTAGAGCTTCGGGTGGAGCTTTGGAAGCTCTTGATACAATTGCAATTAATGCATTTTCAATTCAGGATAATGCAATGAGTACCTGTATTTCTGGGTCGGTAGTAGTTGACGGAGAGTTAAAAGATACTTTCATGGATGGTATTGGATCAACCAATATATATATTGGTTCAAGTAGTACTGATTTGACCGATTTATCGGTTTGTTTTGCTCCTGAAGGAAAATCTGCAAGATCTGATCCTTCGACTAAGTATCTTCTTGCTGGTACTGATGGAGACTACACTATTACTGATCAGAGTGGTTTGGACACTCCTGCGTGTCCTGCAAACACCGGATTATGTCTTCAGTGTTTTGAATAAGAAATTAAATTAGAAAAGAGAGGGGTGTTATCCCCTCTTTTTTTGTGGAGTAGGAATGATACCATTAGATATGCTACTTATTCTCTTATTTATTTTGATAATGGGTTTAGTTTGGGGATCATTTTTAAATGTTGTTATTTTTCGTATGTCTCACGGAAGTTCTCCCCTATCTGGAAGATCTATTTGTCCAAAGTGTAAACATAAGCTAGCTTGGTTTTATAATATTCCCCTTCTTTCTTTTTTGTGGCTTGGTGGAAAGTGTGCTTATTGCAAGAAAAAAATTTCAATTCGATATCCATTAGTCGAGGCTTTGACAGGAATATTATTTGTATGGTGGTTTTTGGTAGGTTTTAATTTTTTTCAGTTAGTAGGTTCTCCTTGGAGTATTATTCAACCTTTGTTTTGGCTATTGGTAGGAATGGTGATGCTATCCATATTCTTGACTGATTTGCTTTATATGGTGATTCCATTTAGTTTGAACTTATTGTTGTTTTCTTTGGCTTTGTTTTACAGAGTTGGATTGACTGGTTTCGGAATTATGCAACCCATAGATTTGTTTAGAGCCCTTATGTCTGGAGTTGGACTATGTCTTCTGTTTGTAATACTTCAAATTCTAACTAAAAAAATTAAAAAAGTTGATGGCTTTGGTTTGGGAGACATATACTTGGCGCCTTCTTTAGGCCTTTTACTTGGCTGGCCTAAGATTTTGCCAGGAGTATTTATCTCGTTTACTTTGGGGGCTGTTGTAGGAGTAGCTTTAATCATCTTTGGTAAAAAGAAATTAAATCAGTACTTACCCTTTGGACCATTTCTGATTGCAGGAACATTTATTTCTTTGTTGTGGGGAGGACAGATATGGAGTTGGTACGTTGGGCTTCTTGTTTGACATTTGGTTCGATTTAAAGCAAAATGAACTTGTGAGAAGAATAACTAGAGGTTTTACTTTGATTGAGTTAATTTTGGTGATAGCTATCATTGGAATTTTGGCTGCCGTTGGTATTGGTTCTTATTCTCAGGCGACAGTAAAGTCTCGTGATACTCAAAGAAAGGGTGATTTAAACCAAATAGTAAAAGGCTTAGAGTCTTTTAATATTGAAGTAGGAAGATATCCAGCAGATGATGGTAACGGAAAAATACTTTGTCCAACATATAACGAGTCGACATCCCAAGTTACTGATACAAACTGTTTTGGTGCCTTAACCGCTTCTATTGGAGATTCAAATATTATTGTTTCAGACAAAACATATACGACCTCCGTATTTATATCTAAAGTGCCAACTGACCCAGATAATAATCGAAAATATTATTATGAAAGAACTACTACCGGATTTGCTTTATATGCCTCTTTAGAGAATCCTGAAGATAGAGATATAGTAGTCGATGAATCTGGAGCATCGACAGTATGGGATACAAATTGCGGATCAGGTACAACTACTTATTCTTGTAACTATAAAATATCTGATTCTGGATTAATAAGAGTTAAATTATGATGAAACAAAAAGGTTTCACTTTGATAGAGTTACTAGTGACTATGGGTATTATTGCTGTTCTAACTGGTATGGCTGTATTTAACTTTAATCAATCTAGAATGAGGGCTCGCGACGTACAACGAAAGAGTGATCTAGGTCAGTTAGTAAAAGCTTTGGAATTGTATAAAAATGATAACCGCTCATTCCCAGAGAACCCTAGCTATCCAGTTCCAGACGAAACTGTAATGCAAACTGAGCTTCTTAATGGAGAGTATATTCAAGCCTATTTCGTAGACCCTAAAGGATCTGACTGGCAGAACTACAAATACAATACTGAAGAAGATAATACAAGGAGTTACTGGCTAATGGCATGTCTTGAAAATACATCTGACAGCACAAGAGCTACAGCAGATCAGTGCGTTCGTTTTTATAATGGCAGAGGTGCGCCAGATCAATGTCAATGCGGTGGAAACGATAATACAAATTATACGGGTGCGATGTACGTAATTACTAATCCATAAAATGAAAAAAAACGCTTTTACTCTATTGGAATTATTGGTTGTTATTGGAATTATCGGCATACTTGTTGCCTTGGCAACGGTGTCATATTCAAAAACACAGTCAGCTGGAAGGGATTCAAGGAGAAAACAAGATATGATTTCTATTCAAAACGCTCTAGAGCAATTTTATTCTTCTGAAGGATATAAATATCCTGCAGCAAGTTGCAATGAAGCAGAAACAGAGTATTTGAAAAGTACTTGGCCTACTGATCCTGATAACTCACTTCCGTATATATATTCTGAAAACTGTTCTCCTACCGCTTACTGTGTTTGTGCTCTGCTCGAAAGAGAAGGAACGGGAAATGCAAATGGAAGTGGAAGTGTAAACTGTGATTTTGGCGGTTCTAACAATTATTATTGTGTAGGTAATCTTCAGTGACATGAAACAAAAAGGTTTTACTTTTATCGAACTCTTGGTAGTGATTACAATAATTGCAGTTGTGTTTGCTGCGGGTGTTGTGTCTTATACGGCGATCAGTAAAAATTCTCGAAACGCCAGAAGAGGTGCAGACTTGGAGGCTATTAGACAGGCCTTGGAGATGTGCAGATCAATTGATGCTGAGTATCCGGTGAGTATTTACCCTTCTGTTATCTGCCCCTTATCAGATCCAGAAATAGTTACATTGACCAGTACTCCATTAGACCCACGACCTTGTGAGGGATACTCAGACGGAGCATATAGCTTTGTTTCCGACTCAAATACATATGTTTTGACCGCGAACTGCTATGAAGATACTCCGAAAGTTGTTACCAATCCATGAGATCTATGAAGCGTAATGGCTTTACCTTTGTTGAGCTATTAGTTGTGATTACAATTATTATTCTTTTGTCTGGGATGGGACTGGCGGCATATTTTAGATTTAGTCAGAGACAAGCAGCGATGAATGATGCAAGAAACTTTGCAACCACATTACGTAGGGTTCAGGCAATGGCAAAGAACTTAGTTTATCCTGAGAGCTGTGTGAGTGAGCTTACTGATTATCAAGTGTACGTGGACTGTCTTACATATGATGAAAACTGTCACGAGATAAGTGCACTGGCTTCATGCAAGAATGCTGGTGGGTTACCAATAACTGTAAACGTAATTAATAAAGAGCGAATTTTATCCAAGGCATCTTTTTCTACCGGTTTTAATATCACTTTTGCTGCAGGAACGGGAAGTATTGATCCTATTGGAGAGTTTCCAATAAACAATTCTAACGATCCATATACTGTGGTGATGAAAACTGATGAAAATGGAAATATCAGCACCAAAGAATATGAAGAATATCCATAAAACCTTTTCCGGACAATCATTAATTGAGATTGTCGTTGCAGTAGGGATCATTGCAGTTGTGTTGGTGGGCGTATCAGATCTTATTACTAGATCTTTAGGACTGGCTAGTTTTCAGGCAAATAAAAATATTGCGGTAAATATTGCCCAAAATCAAATTAATCACTACCGTTTGGTAAAAGATCAGGAGCCGGCAAGTTTTTTTACGACAAACGTTCAAGCTCTTTATGGAGACTGCGTGGGAGAAAATATTGATCCTTCAAAATTCGAGTGTACTATTTTGTATAACATAGAGTCGAACGATGCCGAAGGCTTACCAAACTTGATAAGAATAAATGTAAATATAAAATGGATTGATGGTGATAATGAAATTAATACTAGACTTTCACAACTATTAGCAAAACCAACGAAATGAATAAACAGATCTCAGGATACACCTTAATTGAGTTAATAATGGCTGTCTCACTATTGGTATTGGTGTTAGTAGGTGGAACAACCATCTTCTATCGGAGTTTTCGTTCGAGTGGAGTAAGTGATGTTAAGGCTTCCCTTAATACTAGTCTTAGGACACTGGATGAGATGATAGAGAGAAGTTTGCGCTTTGGTGAGGTAATTCGTGTAGGCGAAAATAATTTTCGAGAAGAATGTTTGTTGGCTTCCCCTACCATAGGAATATCCGGAAGTGAGTTGGTTGTTCGTGATCCTGCTGGAAGCGTCGCAGTATATTCTTTGATAGATGGTGAGGTGTCATCAAATTCAGGAGTAATAATCAGTAATCCTGAGATTGAAGTAACGAAATTGCAGTTTACCTGGTATTGTCGATCTGGAGTAAATGATAAGATGAATTTGCTTATAGAAGCTAGATCTAGATCCAATACAGGAGAAGGATCTGAGGCCTCTTTTGTTAAGGATATTAATTTACTTAATAGTGGAATAAATTAAATGATAAAGACTAAACATAAAGGTCAAGTTGCTTTAGTATTAGTTTTGATTATGACGGTAGTATCTGCTTTGGCCGTTTCTTTGGCATCTAGATCGACAGTTGACACTAGAATTCAGCAGACAGAGTCTGAGAGTGTACAAGCACTGTTGTTTGCCCAGACTGGTTTGGAGCAGCTGATTGTTAATCCTGATATTACAAGTACAGCACCGGATGAAAACTACTTAGCTGTTAAAACTGATGTAGGAATGGATGGTTTGTCGACAGAAAGTGTTGGTCAAGGAACTACTATTGAGTTAAATTTAGAGGGCGCGACTGCGAGTCTTACTGGTTTTCGAGTTTATTGGAAGCCAGATCTCGACAATGCAGGTGAACAGCCATCGATTTTAGTGTCACTTATTAACGATTCTGGAGAAATTTCTGATTATGCATATGCTTATGCAGCTGGTAATGGTTTTTTAGTTGCCGAAGATGGTTCGTCTGAGGGTTATGAAAAAAGAACACCTGTAATTAGCTTATCAAGCAGTGTTGCAAAAGTGAGAATCACGGTTTTAAAGACTCCTTCGTTGTTAAAAATTGTTCCAGTTGGGGCTTTGGGTGCCGCTTTTCCTTCGCAAATAAAAAGCATTAAGTCAGTTGGAACTGTGAGTACTGGAGACAATTCTGTTAAGTATGGCTTACAGTATGATGAGTCTACCGCAGACTCTGTTCCAGCGGTTTTTGATTATGCTTTATTTTCTGGTGGAAGTATTATTCAGTAAGGTATACTAAATATAGTATGGCTGCCCACTTTGGTTTAGATATTGGTTCAACTAGTATAAAGATTGTAAAGTCTGACGGAAAAAAGATTTCCAGTATAGTTGTGGCAAATAATTCTACAGGTAAAAACTTGATGGGCATGTCAAACGCGGAAAAAATTGCCTTAGCTGATCAGATTAAAGAACTGGTAAGGTCTGTTGGGTTAAAGGGTAAAAAAGTTGTCGCTTCAATCCCTGAGTCATTGGTTTACTCAAGAGTTATGAAGTTTCCTGTTATGTCTTCTCCAGAGCTCGCAACGGCAATTAAGTGGGAACTAGATCAGTCGGTCCCCTTTCCCCCCAATGAAGTTGAAACATCGTGGGCTATACTGGAAAAACCAGACAAATTAAAAGGAGATGAAAAAATTTCAGTGTATGTCGTCGCAGTGCCAACTCCTGTGTCTGACGCTTATGTACAGCTTTTGGAGTTGATTGAGCTTGATCCTTTGAGGCTTGAGAATGAGATTCCTGCTCTGATTCGCGCTTTTTCAGGTGTTCTTTCTAACACGACGCCTTCTGTGATTGTGGATATCGGAGCTAGTGGAACAGGGTTAATGCTTGTTGGAAAAGAAAAGATATTTGGAAACTATTATTTGCCTTATGGAGGATCAGTTTTAACAAAATTAGTGGCTGACGCTTTTGGTTTACCACTCAATCAAGCAGAAAGTTATAAGAGGACTTATGGAATGGTTAAGGATCAGCTTGAGGGGAAAATGTTTACTGTTTTAAAGCCTGCTATTGATAACTTGTCTGGAGAGATTAAAAAAATGATTATTGCCTATCAAAATGAGTTTAAAGAATCGTCTGTTGGTAGAGTAATCTTAACGGGTGGTGGAGCATACTTATCTGGTCTTGTCCCCTATTTATCCGAAGTGTTGGAAGGTGTTGAGATTGTAATCGGAGATTCATTTTCTGGCTTGAGTGTAGATCTAAAATACAAGTCTTTGGGACCTGTGTTTGCGATTTCTTATGGTTTATCGACGGACATTTCATGATCAAAGTAAATTTAATCAGTAAGAGAAGTCGTGCCTATAAGGGCAAAAATTGGACAAGAATTGTGATACTTTCTTTGTTTGGCTTAATCGGACTTTATTTTATTGGTGTTACTTTATATTTGGTTATTGCTATGGTGATTACTTCTAGTAACATTAAAAAGACAAATGCTGAAGCTACTTCGATATCGAGTGTGATGTTGGCAAATAACGAAAAATTGAGTCGTTTTTTATTAACAAAATCTATCCTGTCAAAAATTACGAGTTTGGAAAAAGAAAAATTTCACTATAAGGATTATTTGGACCAGATCAGTTTATTGCTTCCTGAAGGATCTCTTTTAAATACTGTTGATTTTGCTAACAAAGGATGGATTTCTTTGTCAGTTATCTCTGATGATTTGGCCTCTTTGGCTTTCTTGGAGAAAGCACTTCAAAACCCAAGTAACTGGACTGGAAATAAGTTTTTTTCTGGAGCATACATTGAGTCCGTCTCTCGATCAAAAACAAACTCTTACATAACTCGTTTACAACTAGAACTTAAAAAATAATGGCTGAAAATAAAATCATTGGTTATAAAAATATATTTGGCTTTGTTCTCCCTGACTGGGTTGATGAAGGCACTATTCGTTTGTTGGTTACATTTTTATTATCTGCGGCCGCTATGTTGTTTGTATTAATATTTTTCATTTGGCCAAGATTTGATGATTTGGCATTAAAAAGAACAGAATTATCCAAAGGCCAAGAAAAACTCGCTTCGCTAAAGAACTCAAAACAAGGATTTGATAAATTGAGTGAACAAATTCCTGAAGAGACACAGAACCTTGTGCTTTCAGCTATTCCCCAAAATTACTCGCCAGAAAACGCCGTCTTCTTGCTTAGGAGAATCGCAAATGAAACTGCAGGTGTGTCGATCGTGTCATACAAATTACCTTCCGGAGTATTATTTGAAGGCGATGGTAAAAAAACAGATAAAAAAGATGTAACCGAAATGGTTAGTTTTTTGAGTTATCCTATTAGGCTTGTAGTTACAGCACCGGTTTCTGCTTTGCTGGAGTTTATAAAAAGGATTGAAACCTCTCTTCCTTTTGGTATGGTATCAGATGTGGGTATGCAAGAAATCACAAAACTTGCTAAGTCTACAACTACGAAATCTATTCAAATGGAGATAGAGGTCATGTATTATCAAGCTTTAGTAAATAAGGTTGATATTTCAAAAATTGATCAAATTTCTCCACAAGACTTGGCGTTGGTAAAGACTTTGTCTGAATATTCAAAAGTAGGATCTGTTGTGGATACCGATGTAGCCCCAGTGACGGATTCTACTGGCTTGTCGGGTAGCTTGTTTGGTTTCTAAAAAAACAACCCTCTTTCGAGAGTTGTTTTTTTTCAATAAATTAATTTTGCTTATTCTTCAGTCTTTTCCGCTTCTTCGTCTTTTTTTTCTTCAATTATCTCAGCGACCTCCTCGAGTGCCTCTTCTTTTTCTTCTACTAACTCTTCTGGGGTTTCAGACTCGAGTTTTTCTTCGATTATTTCTGATTCTTCTACTTTTTCTGGTTTTGGGGAGCCATCTTCTAAAAGATCAACGATTGCTCTTGTTCCCTTTTGAATGGCAGCGATTCTAACTATTTGACGAATTGATTTGATTACCTTACCTTCTTTACCGATAACACGGCCTACATCTTCTGGGTCAACTTTAATGAGGTATTTTGTAGCCTCTTTGTCTTCAGTCTGTTCTTCGGTGATTGTGACACTTTCGGGATGATTAACGATATTACTAACGATGTACTCGATAAGTTGTTTCATTTTATTTAACTAACTTTCTAATGGTGTCTGTTGGCTGAGCTCCCTTGTTTAGCCATAATTGATAATTTTCCTTATTCAATTCTATCTTGTTTTCGGCATCATGTGGGTTATAGGTACCCAAGGTGTCAATAACCTTTCCAGATAATTTGGACTTGTCTTCTGCAACAACGATACGATAGAAGCGTTGATGTCTTTTTCCAGTCGGTTGTAGTTTGATTTTTAGCATAGCGATATTATATCAGCTCTATGGCCCTTTTAGCAGCATTCTGCTCAGCATCCTGCTTGCTTTTGCCTGTTCCTGTTGTTAATTCTTTGTTATCTATCATTACGACTACCTCGAATGTTTTCTCGTGATCAGGTCCTGATTCCTTGATTGTTTTGTAAAGTGGTGAAGAAAAACCCTTTGCCTGAACTTTTTCTTGGAGTATTGATTTTGCATCTTTGAGCCTATCTTCTTGAATTATGTTTTCTGCGTTTGGCTGAATAAATTTAATAAAAAAGTTATTTGCTGCTTCTAAACCACCATCACAGTAGACTGCTCCAATAAGACTTTCGATCACGTCCTCTAAAATTGATGGATTATTTCTGCCTCCAGTTGATTCTTCGCCTTTACTCATATTGATAAAGGTGTCAAATCCATAGTCTTTGGCTACTTTTGATAAAGCTTCTGTTCGAACAGTGGCAGATCTTGCGGCCGTGAGGTACCCTTCCATTTTGTCGGGATACTTGTTAAATAGATATGTCGAAATAATCATTTCTAATACGGCATCTCCTAAAAATTCAAGCCTTTCATAGCTTTCGTTGACCCCAGGCTCGTTTAAGCACGAACGATGAGTAAGCGCAGTATTTAGGAGACTCTCGTTTTTGAAGGAATAATCTAAAAGAATTTGAAGTGATTTAAGGCTTGGCTTGGTCATCTGTATTTTCGGATCTTCCGGTGAGAGCTATGGCTGATGCTAAAGCTCCGTTGACAAAGCTTGAACTGGTTTTGCCACCATATCGTTTGGCGATTTCAACAGCTTCATCAATAATAACTTTTGTAGGTGTTTCTGTTTTGAAAAGTAGTTCGTATACTGCTTGTTCTAAAACAGCCAAATCGACTCTGTTTATTTGAGAAATTGGCCATTCTGGAGCACATTTTTGGACAATTTCGTCAATTTTTTCTATATTTGCCTGTATTTTGTCAACTCTTGTTGGATGTTCTGGTTGTGCAGTAAAACCTCCAGCAAAGAGTGACTTAAAAACAGCAATACGTTTTAGGTGTCTGGGATCTTGGGCAGATTTCACAGTATTTTATTTAGCTTTACAAACTGGACAAGCAAAATGAGACTTTTTCAAATTTCCACATTTTTTACAGATAATCATCTTGGGTTCGATGAGATGGATTTGAGAACGTCTGGCTCCTTGTCTGGCTGTAGAGATTTTTCTTTTTGGTGTAGCGGCCATATTATTTTTTTATTATTAATGTTACTTTCCCTATTTTAGCAAGTTTCGAGCTTACTGGCAATCTGTAGCGCAGTTTTTGGAGATTTAGTTACTAAGGCTTTTGCGTAGTCTTTGGCGATTAAAAATAATTTTTTGGACCAGAAATATTTTAATCTTGTGGCTAAATTACCGTGTTGTTTTGTCCCAAAAACCTCGCCGGCTCCCCTTAGACGAAGATCTTTCTGTGCCAGTATTAATCCAGAGTTATGTTTTTGTAGTAGTTGGAGTCGTTCTGTTTCTTCCTCATCATCCGTAGAGGGAACTAAAAAACAGTAACCTTGTTCTTCTCCTCTACCTACACGCCCTCTTAGTTGATGAAGACTAGCCAGTCCAAATCTTTCGGCAGAGTGAATAATCATAATATTGGCAGTAGGGATATCAATACCTACTTCGATTAGCGATGTGGCAACTAGTACCCCACTCCCCTGTTTCTTAAATGTTGTCAATATATTGTTTTGTTCTTCAGGCTTCATTTTGCCGTGAATTGAGAGAACTGGATATTTGTCCGGAATTATTTTTTGATAAAACTTAGATATTTTTTCAACTGAAGCTACTCCTGTTTCGTGGTCCTCAATATTTGGACAAACAACAAAAATTTGGCTTCCTTTTGATAGCTGCTGTGCTAACCATTCAGGACTTTTTTTAAAATGAGTTGGAGAATATACGTAGGTTTTTGTGGGGACTCTGTTTTGTGGTTTATGGACAATATTGCTGATGTTGATGTCGCCTAGCAATCCAAGCGCTACAGTTCTTGGAATTGGTGTGGCAGAAAGATTGAATAAATGAGGAATTGGTGTTCGAGATAGCAACTCATCTCTTTGCTTTACACCAAATTTGTGTTGTTCGTCTATGGCAACAAAGGCTAAAGGATATCTCATTTTGGGTGGAAGGTTTGTTAAAAGAGAGTGTGTTCCGATGTAGATCGAAGGTTTATTGAAATTTATCTTTTCTTTTGAAGATCCGGTGAGTAACTGAGTATCTTTTGGAAAAAGTGAGAGTGAGATGAATGTTTTGTAGTGTTGGTTTGCTAGAATCTCTGTGGGTGCCAGTATTGCGCAGCTAAAATCATTTTCGAGACATTGATTTGCAGCAAACAGTAGGGTGGCAGTCTTTCCTGAACCTGTATCTCCCTGTATTAATCGATGAGTAAAGTCTTTTCTTTTGAGATCTTTATATAGAGCAGAAACAGTGTTTTCTTGATCTTCAGTGAGTTTAAATGGAAGTTTATTGGCAGTTTTATTTGTTATTTCGGACTTTATATTTATTGAGATTGAATCACCTAAATTTTTTAGTTCAATTTGATTTTGTATATTTATCCGAAGATGTTCGTTAAACGACAGCCTGCGGTCTGCCCTGAAACGTAACTCTTTTGATTTTGGGAAATGAATGTATTGATAAGCTTCAGGGCTTGACAATAGATTGTGTTTTTTCAGTATATTATCGTCGACGGGATCAGTAATATTTATTAATGGAAGAGTGTTATGGATCTTTGTTCTCAGCCATTTGGAAGTTATTCCTTCTGTTAGCGGATATATTGGCACGAGACCTGCGGTGTTTATGGAGGGTGTATTTCCCTCTTCAATTACAGGAGAAACGATAGTAATACTTTTTCCCCAAAAAGTAACTTTTCCAGCCACGATGTAGGTTGAGTTTTTTTTTATTAATCTTTTTATGTAAGGGTTGTTGAACCATGTAAGAGTTATCTTTCCTGAGGAGTCTTTTGCAGTACATTGTGTAAGGAGTTTCCCTGATTTTGTGAAAAAGGTACTTACTTTTCCTAGAGTTCCTATGAATACATGATTTTTTCCTACCGAAAGTTGTCTAATTAGGACTGGAGTAGAAAAATCAAAATATCGAGAAGGATAATGATTTATTAGATCACCTACCTTTTCTATTCCGAGACGAGATAGCTTTTCTAAAGTAGAATCCCCTACCCCTTTGACAACATCTATGGTGTCAGTTGGGTACAAAATATTGCTCATCTAGAGAAAAGCTGAGATAAAAGTGGTAAGTACAAGAGCTAGTGAACCGATCATGATTATTGCCGTGTAAAATCTTTTCTTTCTTTTAGTCATGTGTTGTCGTTAATTTAGTTTATTATAGTATTATTGTATTGAAACATATATATGTATAGAAAGAGAAAACTTAATCTTGGTCCAGTTTTTAATAAATTCAACTGGGGGAAAATAATCTTTTTTGGTTTAATCGGATTTTCTTTGATCATGATCATTTTGTTTTTGTGGTATTCCCGTGGTTTGCCAGATCCTGGGAAAGTACAAAGACAGTCTGGTTTTTCTACGGAGATTTTAGATCGAACTGGAGAGACGGTGTTGTATGACGTGATTACCGATCAAGATCGTAGGTTTACCCCCCTTTCTGAGGTACCACAGAGCCTCAGAGACGCTACTATTTCAGTTGAGGACAAGGATTTTTATAAACATCAAGGGTTTGATCCTCTTGGGTATCTTCGTATCGTAAAAAACATAATTGTTAACCACCGCTTAATTGGTGGTTCCACCATTACTCAACAGCTAGTAAAAACGGTACTTTTGACAAATGAAAGAAAAGTATCTCGTAAGATCCGTGAATTTGTTTTGGCTGTACGAATAGAAAAAACATATTCAAAAGATGAGATCTTACAAATGTACCTTAATGAAGTCCCCTATGGAGGAGGCACTGCAGGAGTTGCGGCTGCTGCCGAACAGTATTTTGGTAAGGAAGTTAAAGATTTAAATCTTACTGAAAGTATTATTTTGGCTGGTTTGCCTCAATCACCTTCTCGATACTCACCATACATAGGTGAACCTTTAGCCTATGTCCCTCGTGCAAAAGAAGTTGCTCGAAGAATGCGTGAAGATGAAAAAATTACAAAAGAGCAAGAATCTCAAGTTTTATCAGAACTAGATAAAGTTGTTTTTAGAGGTTTGGGATCAAAAATTAAGGCTCCTCATTTTGTGATGTATGTTAAACAAATCCTTGAAGACAAGTACGGTACAAACGTGTTGGATGTTGGTGGTTTAAAAGTAACTACAAGTTTGGACTGGGAGTTACAAGAAAAAGCAGAGAAAGTAGTAAAAGAAGAAATTGATAAAGTATCAAAAAGCTTAAATATCAGTAATGGTGCTTCGATAATGCTTGACACAAATACAGGAGAAATTCTAAGTATGGTTGGATCAAAAGATTATTTCGATAAAACTATCGATGGTGAAGTAAATGTAACCACAAGACAAAGACAGCCTGGTTCTTCGATCAAACCTTTGGTTTACGCTAGCGCTTTTAGTAAGGGTTATTCCCCCGCTTCAGTATTGGCTGATGTAATTACAGAGTTTCCAGGGAAAGACGAAAATACTCCTTATATTCCAAAAAACTACGATGGTAAGGAGAGAGGCTTGTTACACCTAAGAGAAGCTTTGGCTAGTTCAATAAATATTCCTGCAGTAAAACTTCTGGCTCTTACGGGCGTTGAAGACGTCTTGAGTCAGGGATATAAGATGGGATTTACGACGCTGGAACCTACCAAAGAGACCCTGTCTCGTGTCGGTCTCTCAATGGCGTTGGGTGGTGCTGAGATTAAGTTAATTGACATGGCCGCAGCTTACAGTTCTTTTGCCAATGGAGGGCTAAAAGTGGAACCTGTTGCGATTTTAAAAATAGAAGACAGCACTGGGAAGGTAATATTTGAGAATAAACAATTAAAAAAAGAAAAAGTTCTTGATGAAAAGGTGGGATTCCTAATTAACTCTGTATTGTCGGACAATAATGCACGTTTGTTGACGTTTGGAGTAAATTCTTATTTAAATCTGGGTAGTAGAGCTGTGGCTGTAAAAACCGGAACAACTAACGATCTTAGAGACAACTGGACTATTGGCTGGAGTCGTGACACCATAGTCGGTGTTTGGGTTGGAAATAATAACAATGACAAGATGAAAAATGTTGCTTCAGGTGTGTCTGGAGCTGCTCCGATTTGGCGAAGAGTAATTATTGATGCCCTAGGCAAAAGACCTGACAAGCCCTTTACTATCCCTGATGGTGTAACACAAATAGATGTAGATAAGGTATCAGGCTTTCCAGCTCACGATGGATATCCAAGTTATAAAGAGTGGTTTATTACTGGTAGTGTTCCTACTGGTCCTGACACAGTTCATACAAAACTCAAGGTGTGTAATAGTGATACAAACAAACTAGCTGACCCTGTAACAATAGCTCAGGGAAATTACTCTGAAAAAGAATTTATTGTTATTACGGAAAAAGATCCCTTGACTTCAAAAAATCTATGGCAAAAGGGTATCAACGAATGGATTGCAAAGCAGTCTAGCGACCTTTTAAAACCACCCACAGAGTACTGTAATTCAAGTTCTGCTATGGATGTTCAGATAGTGTCTCCTGGCCATAGATCACGAGTTGACGGTGACTCTGTTACCTTTAGGGTAAATGTACTTGGATCTAAACCAATTGTAGAAGTTAAATTTTTTGTCGATGGCACTCTTGAACAAACTTTTTCTGAAGCTCCTTATTTAATGACCTTAAAGCTTACGGATGGCCAGCACACATTCAAAGTGATAGCAAAAAATAATGAAGGCCAAGAAGGTAGTAACACTCATGAGTTTGGAGTTAATACAGATTGGAAATCTGCTGACTCTCTCTAGAATTAACTAGTAAATAGAGAAGCGATTTCCTTTTTTATATCGTTTACTTCTGTCTGAGTAAGGTTTTTTTCTGGAGATGTAAAGGTAATTTTAAAAGAATGACTGTCTTTGAATGATTCAAGATAGTTAATATCGCTAATTAATTTGCTTGATTTGTTAATTGTTTCGATAATATCCCCCACTTTTGACACAGACTTGATTGTCATGTGTTCTACAACACCGGGGAAATCAGGAAGAGGTTTGTAGACATAATTTTTTTCTAATGAGATGGACAAACTTTCTGTATCTAGTTCGATGATCGTTGGGTTTGAAGTGATGCCAATTTTGTGAAGAACGACTGGTTTAATAGAACCGATAAATCCGAGAACTTTATTTCCTGAAATAATGGTCGCGGTGTTTTCTCCAACGAAGTAGGCTGGAGTTATGTCTGAGTACTGATACTTAACTGAGGTAATGTTTAGGTGACTAAATAGCGCTTCTAGATAACCTTTTGTATTACGATAGTCTTTGGTTATTGCTATTACCAATTTAGAAATCTCAAGGGGTAACTTTTGTTTAGTTGGAATATATACATTTGAGAGTTCATATAGGAAGAACGGTTCTTCGGATTTACCCTGATTGTTTTTTATATTTTGTAATAGCGAGGGAACGAGTGAGGTCCGAAGATACTCATACTCATTTGAAAGTGAGTTTTGAAGAATGAGATGATCTTTTTCTGATAATAAAGAGCTCTCTATTTGTTCTTTTGAAACTAAAGAGTTGTTATAGATCTCATTGAAGCCTTGACTAGAAAGAAAACATTTAATTTTTTTCTCAGTACTTAATACAGGATTTTTATCTTCTGAAGGTAAATTTACACAAGGCAAAACTGGTGGAAGGAGTGAGTATCCATACACTCGTGCAATTTCTTCAACTAAATCTTCTTTGATATTGATATCAAATCTTCTCCAGCTTGGAACCTGGCAAATTATGTGGGTTTCGTCTTTTGTTGATACAGCAATACCGAGACTTTCAAGAATTGAGATAGTTGTTTTGATGGGTATTTTGATACCGATAAGTGTGTTTGCCCAGTTTGTATCTAGGACAATACTTTTGGCTTTGTACTCATTTTTCTGGTAATCGAATACTGATGACGACACCTTGGCTCCTGCTCTTTGTACAAAAAGTTTGATAGCGTTTGTAAGTACTGGAAGAGTAAGCTCTGCATCTGGCTGTTTTTCATAAATCTGGGCAGCTAAAGTTCTTTTTTGAAGATACAGCGATGATCGTCTGATTTTGTTTGGATGATACACAGGTACTATGAGTAGAATATTCTTGGTGAATCTGTCTACCTCGGCTGCTTGACCTCCCATAATGCCGCAAAGATCAACAATTTTACCTGTTCCATCTTCGATGATGATATCTCCCCCATTTAGTTTGCTTGTTTTACTATCAAGTGTGGTTATTTGTTCTCCCCTTTTGCTTTCACGGATGATTAGTCTTTGCGCTGCAAGTTTGTCTAGATCAAATACATGGCTTGGCATTCCATATAAAAGCGTTAGTTCGTTTGTAATGTCGACAGCATTATTAATAGGTCTTTCTCCACAAAGAGTTAGAAGTGACTGGGTCTCTTCAGGAGAGTCTTTGATTGTGATGTTTTCTAGGGAAATGGCTGTAAATCGAGCTACAAGAGAGTCGTCTGTTATTTCAAAGTGGAATGTTTTTGGTAGGTGCGGGTATAGATTGATTTTTTCTTTGTATGGATCATGAATAAGTCGAGACTTTATTCCCATTTGATTTAGAATTGCAGCTCCGTCTCTGGCTACTCCTTGGGCACTGGCAGTGTCAATTCGATTAGTGATTACTTCGATATCAAATACGTAATCATCTTTGACTTTGGTATATCGATCAAATGTAGGTCCGCAAAGGCTAATGTCTTTGGCTAGTTTTTTAACTGTCGAAGGAGTGTCTAAAAAGTATCGTAGGGATTTGTTGGTGAGTTTTATATCCATTTTTAGAACTGTTTTAAAAAACGTAAATCATCTGTGTATAAAAGTCTTAGGTCGGGTAAATTTAATCCAGATTTCATCATGAGAACACGTTCCACCCCCCAACCAAAAGCAAAGCCGGAATATATTTCTGGGTCTAAACCACCGTTTTTGAGAACATTAGGATGTACCATGCCGGATCCGCCAAGTTCTAGCCAGCCAGATTTACAAAATTTACATGGGGATCCTTTGGAGATTCCCGTGCCGTGACATAGTCCGCAGCTAATGTCTATTTCAAAACTTGGCTCGGTGAACTGGAAATGGTGTGGGCGTAGTCTTATGGTCCTATCTTTGCCAAAAAAAGATTTGGCGAAGTAGTCCATTACGCCAATAAGGTGCGTGATACTGATATTTTTATCTATTAGTAGTCCTTCGAATTGGTGAAACATGGAGCTATGAGAAGTGTCTGCTTGCCTTCTGTAGGTTTTGCCAATGTTGATCATTTTAATGGGAGGAATTTTAACTCTTTCCATCTCTCGCAACTGTCCATTACTTGTGTGAGCTGTGAGAACGACATCTTCTTTTATGTAAAACGTTTCTTGATCATCTCTTGCTGGATGGTCTTTGGGTATGTTTAATCCCTCTGCGTAATACCAGTCTGTTTCTACTTCTGGATAGCGTCGTCTGACAAAGCCCAACTCAGTAAATATATTTTCGATTTCTTCTATAGCTTGAGTAATTAAATGTCGACTTCCTTTGGGGAGTTTGATCCCTGGAACAGTGATGTCAAACGATTCTTTTGGTGACTGAGTAAGAAGGTTGGAAGTGGTTTCCGAAATTAGATTGGAACAAAAAACTTTTAGGTCATTAATTTCTTTACCAATTAGAGGATTTTCCTTTATGGGAAGTGACTTAAATAATTTATTTACTTCTCCTTGTCTGCCCAGGTATTTAATATTTAACACCTCGACATCATTAACTGTGCCACTCTTTGAGATATCCTTAACTAAGTTGGATTTTACTTTTTCTATGGTGTCTTTATAACTTGTACTCATCCTTGTTAATGATAACAAAAACTCCCCTGTTCGGGGAGTTTAAATTGGCATAATAAAACTTCCCGATTATTTCTTACCTGTAAAGGAAACGACGTTACTGAATGCTTCGGGGAGATCGACAGCGAGAGCTGCTAGAACCTTACGGTTTAGTTTGATCTTTTTGTCAGATAGCTTTTTGATGAAAATGCCGTATTTTGGAGCCTCAGTAATTGAAGAAAGAGCTGCATTGATACGAGATATCCATGTGATTCTCATGGTTTGCTTTCTCTCTTTGCGACCATTGTAGGCGTATTGACCGGCGTGTAGTGTTGCTTCTTCAGCAACCTTGTACAAACGGTTACGGGTCATTCGGTAACCTTTGGCAAGATTTAGGATCTTTTTGTGACCTTTGTGACGAACTGTACTTGTTTTTACTCTTGGCATTTTAAATTTTTAGTGTTTTATAAATGAAGCATTTGCTTGATCTTGGTGGCGATTTTGCCTGTTACCTCTTGGTAGTGTCTGTATCGACGAATGAGTTTTTTACTCTTTTTTCTACGTAAGTGGCGCATGTAAGGACTACGACGCAGTACTTTACCGGTACCGGTAATCTTGAATCGTTTCATGACTATTTTACGTGTCTTTTGCTTTGTTTTGGTCATTTACTTTAAGGTTATTTTTTTGGTTTCACTTGGGCAATGAGAAGTTTACCAAGAAACTTGGGTGCTTCAGCAACAGTCGAGACTTCGGCGAGACCAGCAATGGCCATATTCATAATCTTTTCTCCGAATTCTTTCTTGGTGATTTGCCTTCCCTGGAATTTTACCACTAATTTGACTCTATCACCAGCCTTTAGGAACTTTTCGGCTTGTCTGATCTTAACTCCAAGGTCGTTTTCTTGCATAAAAGGCTTCAAGCGAATCT
>CAZMCB010000003.1:0-6759 GCA_964564895.1 uncultured Pseudomonadales bacterium
AAAAATAGTTTGCCCCGCCGAGTCCAAATTAGTTTTCAGGATTTTCGTCAAAAAAAGTTCGAACATCAATCAAAAAACACCGCATTAATATCGATTCACCTTGTGTGAATTGATGTTAAATGCCAAGCCAGGAATTCGAACCTGACGGAGGCAAGCTCCAGTGATCTTGCCGAGTCGCGGTCCGAGGCGAGCTAGCAAGCGAGACCGAAGACTTCGAATCCCGCCCCCTCCGCATTAATTAGTGTGCTAAAGCCAACCCCCAAACTATTTCTACTCCTGCTTTCTTTAATACTTTTGTACATTCCCTCATATCAGCTCCGCTAGTAAATACGTCATCCACCAAAAGAACCTTTATTCTTTTTAACGACTTTAAATATTTCTCATTTATCTCAAAAGCTCCCTTCACATTCTTCTCTCTTAACTTTCTATCCAATATCAAAGACTGTTGTTTTGTTTTTCTATTTCTTTTTAATACGTTTTTTACTTCAATCTTCATCTTTTCACCAACGACCTTGGCAATTTCTTCTGCCTGATTAAAACCCCTCCAATTCTCTCTATAAAAATGTAACGGAACTGGCACCAGAAAATCAAAACTTTCACCAGTTTCAAATTTAAATTTTTTTAGTGACTCCTTAACTAGTCTTTTATTAAAATCAAATTTTATTCCGTCAATAATGGCTTTCACTTTTTCATCTTGATAGTCATAAATCACGATTAATCCGTCCATTCCCAAGTCCTTTGCACATCTTGGGTGAGTCCAGCCCATCACAGACTCTTCACAACACTCAGGGCAAATTTGATCAGCTATAGACAACCCTCTAAAGCATCTATTGCACAAATCCATTTCTATCCTTCCACATCCAACGCAAGTTTTCGGAAAAAGAAAATCGATAATTGAAGCAAGCACAGTTCATTTTAAAGCAGGGAATTGCCCTCAGTAAAATCCTGCTGGATTTTCTTCAGGACCTTAACTCAGAGCCAGTCGCTCTTCCGTTTGTTCAATTCCCTATTCTTGACCATAAAAATATCCTCCACAAGGGAGGATACTTTTATTGTGGAGACGGAGGGAATTGAACCCTCGTCTGAAATAATAAACCCACAGATTCTACAAGCTTAGTTTGCCGATTTTCCATAAAGCTTCAGGCAAACAAGAACACTTTATGGTCGACTTAGAATAAGTTAGTCCTCAGGCCTAAATCATGCCCTGAAGAATTCAATCCGGTGTTTTTTCGCCTAAAGGATACCCCGGGATCCGATATTCCTCTAGACGTCTTAAGGCTACAATTTAGGCAAAAGCGTAAACTGGAGCGAAAGATTTGGCTTCACTTGAGGTGAAACCAAGTAACTTGTCTTCTTTATTGACAGTTGAATTTTGGTCTTTTTTACTCCTTTTACCAAAGGAGGCTTGCACCTGTAAATGTACTAGTCCATCGATTCCGGTCGTCCCCAAAAATACTTCTTTTGAGCACAAAAGAATACCTATAGTATACCAAGAAATATGCGATAAATCAAGCTTCTTAAGATCGAAATGCTCTAAAATACTCAATTTTCTCAGTCAAAGTTACTCCCATCATCTGAGCTCGAGAAGCAGCCATAACCACACCAGCCAGAAATAAATCAAACTCATCATCATCCATAGCTTGGACTTTGGCTTTTATGCCGTCTTGCCACTTCTTTTGGCTCATTGCAGGCGTAAAATCCTTACTCCACGAATAATTAACGATGCTGGCAGGCATTACCTTACTCCAAAATAGGTCCATTTTTAACCCTTTCAGTTAGTTAGTTTTAAACGTCTCGCAAGACCCAACTGACTTTCACGCTTTTTGAGAATTTCTCTTTTTTCAAACTTCTTCTTGCCTCGAACTAAAGCGATTTTTACCTTCACGAGACTGCCCTTATTATACATCGTCATAGGCACAACTGTCAACCCAGCTGACTTCATTTTGGTATGTATTTCAATGATTTCTTTCCTGTGTAGCAACAATTTTCGCTTTTTATCAGGAACATAATCTTCAGCACTATCAAACTTGTATTTTGCGATATTCAAACCAATCAAATATGCTCCATCTTCCTCAAAAACAACCCTTGCACCAAGCATGGTTGCTCCCCCATCACGCACACTTTTTACTTCTGCGCCTGTAAGAACAATGCCGGACTCAAAATCCTCTATCACTTCATAATCAAACTTAGCCTTTTTGTTCTCTACAATCATAGGAATATTGTACCTTAGACTATCAATTCAAAGCTCCCACAGTTCCGCCTACAAGAACCAACAACACATTCCCGTCATACTCAATATCTGTTGCCATTTTTAGTTTTTCGGATCTTAACTGCTGTTCACAGTTTCCTGTTTCTTTGCTACAAACAACTACAGTCCCATTCACTGTATCTAGCATAGCTAGATTATTTCCTTCTGCTTGTACAGCGATCCTCGAAGTCTTTGTTCCTTCTACAACACCATTTAACACAAACTGTTCTCTAGACCCTCTTCTAAACCTTTCAACCACTCCAGAATCCCCTAAAACCCACACATCACTATCAATTGCCATGTCCACAGGATTCACGCTGATTGTTTGATCCTGAGCCAACCATCGAATTCTGTCACCAAAACCATCACTTATAGCTCCATATTTGTATATTTCCTTATTTCCGCTATCCAGCACATATACATTTGCTCCAAATCTTCCAAGAGCTACAGCCTTACTTACAGTCATATCAAACACGATTCCTCCGGTCTCATTTCCATTTACACTCACCCCCTTAGAACTTAGAATCAGGTTTCGGCTTCCATCGCTTACTGCATCCAACCAACCTAATCCCTCACCCTTTCCAGCCACCACCTTTATGTCTTTGCTTGCTGTCGTCGCTGATACAACAGTTCCCATTTTTTCATCCACCACCAATACACTTCCAGATTTAATCAAGCTCATTCTATTTCCCACAAACCCTGGCCTAACAAGCTGAATATTAACCATTTCAGCAATCTGGCTTTCTTTCTCCCCAGAAGTTATTGCCCACGCATTATTAATTTTTGTTTCCAAAACGACAACTTCATCTTTATATTTTCCTTTTACAAACTCCGCTTTTTGAACCTCAAAAGTATTTCTTACATCCTCAACTAGTTTTCGAGCACCCGAAGGATTAATTTTAACCAAATCAGAAGCTTCTTGAATATTCTTCAATATTGGCTCAGAAAACTCGCTCCACCTTTTTGCTTCTTTATCTGATTTAATTTTCATGGATCCAGACACCAAACTCACAGCAAGTAAAACCAAAAATAGAACTCCCATCAATACAGCCCATTTTCTTCTCTTTTGTCCCCCTTCACGATCCACCACTAAATCATCTCTTTTTGAAGGTCTTACCTTCCTCCACCAATTGAGCATCTTATCTTTGGTTTTAACAGGTCCAATCAACTCTTCTCCAGCTAAATCATTAGTCGTGTTCTGTTCATAATTAACAGTTGTATCACTACCTATCGCACCAGGAACCATACCCACACTTTCAACTGGTTTTTCTAATACTTTAATTTTTTCAGTTTCGGTCTCAACTTCAAGTTGTTTAGCTTTGTCAAAATCAAAAAACAATCCTGCCGCAGCCGTTCTAGACTCTAACAATTTATTCCCATAACCCATTACTTTTTCTTCATTAAAAAGCTTGTTTTCTTCCGTCTTTATCATCTCTCCTAGCCCTCCAGACCACATGCTTAGTTTGTCTTTTCCTACAGCCACACCCTTAATTATTTTTCCTTCTTCGGTCGTCAAATCATAATCTCTTCCGTCGCGAATCAAATTAACTCCAGACTTACCCCAACGAACAGTTTTAATCTCTCTACTGCCGTCTGGCTTTGGCACTATCCATAGCCAAGAACCTTCAATCTCAGGATATTTATCTTTAAAACTACTAGCAAAACTTCCCAAATCTCCACCAATTTCTATCTTATTAAAATACTCATCAGCCCATTCCATCATTTCTGCTTCGATTTCAGCCCAGTTTTCGGCAGTTTTTCCAAGAACCACTCCAAAAAGGGCTCCCTTTTCTTTTAATTCAAAATCATCAAAGGGAATGCGTGCATAAACCTGAGCCCAACCGTTTGAGCCTTCTTCGTTTACTGTCCTGTAAAAATCTATACCTAAACTGGTATTCACGCTAATACTACTATAACAGTCAGGAGCAAAAGTAAGGCGAAAAAGCCCCACACCAAGCTTTTAATTGCTCCCCCAACTGGCAGTTTTATTACTCTGTCCATCAATCCTGTTTGTCGAATCATCACAAGACTCATGAACAACAAAAGTAACATTAATATTTTTGCCATGATACCTACAACCAAACTCACTGTTATCTGGCCATTTAGTATTGTCTCCATATTATTTATGCTGTCTATCATTTTCTTTTTCCATTAACTCAGAAATAATCTTGACCACCAAATCAGGATTGGCAATATGATCAAAAGTAAATGCTGATTTTTCGCTTCTGTCATCTGATCTTTGTTCTGATGATGTTTGTACTACTACATCTCCGTAATGAAAGAACCCCGCAAACAGTCCTCGCTGTGAGTAATTAACGTCTTCTAATTTTGCTATCTGCGTTACATTGATGTTTTTATAAAGAAGTCCAAAAAAATCGACATCAATCAAACTTTCGTTCGTCACTATATATACGTTATAAAACCACAAAACAAAATTTTGAATTACATAAAAGAGAAGAGCCGAGTACCAAACAATACTTAAAATGAAACTTGTATTAACACTCAAGGCTTTAATCATGGGAAACTCACCCCAAAACATTGGTACAAAAATTGCAAAACAAGCCAAGGTCAACCATTTTAAATTTGTAATGAAGTGTCTTCTTCCCAAAATCACGATTTTCTCATCTTCATCCTGAGACTCAAATTTTGTTTTAGGAGGCTTCACCACAAAAGAACCAAACAAGCTTCTAAACTTGCCACTTTTATCCAGTTCCTTAACCTCTTGAATATCTTCCATTTTTTCTGCTCCAAAAATCTCAGGCATACCTAATTGTACCAAACCAATCTCCTACTTTCTCTCGATATTAAACAAAGGACCAACTATCTGAATGTTGGCTGGCGCTCTTAAATTGAAATAATTTACAAAATCGTTAGACGAAAAAGTATGTGATCCTGCATCTCCAGTAACAGTTACATTAGTTACTTTACCAATTCCAAAATCTGCAGAAACGCTTACATTAGTCATCCCAGTATACGGAGTTACTCCACGACTTCGCAACTCTTGTTGAACCTTTCCTGCGTCCCAGGTATCTGTTCCATCTGGATTTGGTTTATCAACTTGAGACAAGTGCGTCTGTGTCGAAGAATCTTTTTGTGCTAGCAATAACACATTTACAATATCGGCAACTTCTTCAGATTTCAACCAAGCTGATTTGTTATATTGAGTACGCCACCCTTGTGCAGAATAAAAACAAGGAGATTCTTTGCTATATGCAGTACTTTGCAAGTCCCCAAAATTGTTAATATTCCCCGATGTGTCTCGAAGTCTTTTTGTATAAGAAGTATTTCTTGACCATATATCGCCAGAATTAAAAGTATAACCACCAGATGTTGAAGCATACCAAGCTTTGATTGGTTGACCTCCTTGTGCCATTATCTTTCCCTTGGTTGCAACAACAGCATCAATCCAGCTTTGTGAATTCATCTCCTTTTTAACCACTTGATCTTTTTGACTTGGATATAACCACCCTTTTGATCGTTGTTCTGCCAGAGCATATGATCGTGCAGCAATGGCTTGAGCTTGAAGAGCTTTTGCATCCCAAGAAGTGGGCATCTCATGCAAATGCTTCAAATATTCCTCAATATTCATTGATTCGTTATCAAATGACTGCCCAAACTCATTCTTTCCGTTTACCTTGACAGTTTCCCCCTCTTTTCCACTGACAAATTCAAAATTATCAAAATATGCTCTCAATATATCCTCAGCAGATTGTCCTACCTTGGCACGGCCATATGCTCCATACTGGTCCATTCCCACTCTGTGTGGAATTCCATAAGTGTAAAAAGCAAAAGCGTTTGAAAAGCCCGGGTCTAATTTTCGATCGTCGGTACAAGACAAGGTCCCTCCACCTAAGCTCGATGGCAAATTTAAACTTCCCAACTTTGCCTCTATTAACTGTTGTTGTTTGGCTGACAATGCAGCAATTTTTGTCGAAATTTCCTTTATTGTTTTTTGAAACACGGCGTTTTGCCTATCCAAATCAGCTTGCAGTATCGCCAACTGAGTTTTTTGAATTTCAAGTGCCTTTTTATCAGATTCCAGTTTCCCAATCTCGGAAACCAAACTGACTATCAACTGTTTGTCTGTTTCATTACTATCCTGTCTATATGCTAGTTCTCGTCTTACCTCTCCCATATTCATTGATGAAAAAAGACTAATCCAAAGAGGTTGAGATCGGAGTCGGATATACATCTCACGAATCTTTGCCGACAGTATTATGTATTGTGTAGAAACCTTCTCACTTCGGTCTTTGATATTTGCCTCCGTAGCTTTCAGTTTTGTTGCCGCTACTGTAAGTTGAGACTGTATTGATTTCAGTTTTGATTGAATTTTACTTGCCTCGCCCTTATTTGTACTAAGAGTTTTTTCTAGATCAACCAGTTGTTGATTAATATCAACACAAGTCTGTTTATCAGCACCATCGAGCAGGTCACAATTTGTTTCTGCCGAAACCATTCCAGCAAAAAAACCAAAAACAATTGCCACTATTATTAAATATCTCCACTTCATC
>CAZMCB010000003.1:6799-64904 GCA_964564895.1 uncultured Pseudomonadales bacterium
TGTGAATCTCCCGTGATAAAATTGTTTTGTTCATGAAACGCCGAATTCTTATTATCTCGTTAATTTTTATCTCCTTCTTATTTACGATTGCAGGATCTACCCATGCTCTTCCTGGTCCTTTTTGTACCCCAGAAGGAGGTGAAGCTGATAGTGGTATCCGCACCGCCCTTGGTTGTATCAAAGTTATCGGAGATAATGCCGGAAACGATCTCGTCAAAACAATTCTTCAGATAGCCACCGGTCTTGGTGGTGGAATTGCTCTCGCCCTTATTCTTTATGGTGTCTTTATCGTCACCACCTCAGCCGGCATGCCCGACAAACTGAAAGCGGGCGGTGAAATTATTACTTCAGCCGTCATTGGTCTCATCTTTATCCTTCTCTCTGTATTTTTGGTAAATTTAATTGGTATTAATATTCTGGGTATACCCGGACTAACCTAATAATATGCTTACTTCCTATGCATTAGCCGCCACCCTTGGACCAACTGTCAATATTTCCGCCATTACCAGTACTGCAACCAATATTGGTAACAATATGAAAATTGGTGATCTTCTCAAAGGAAAAGATGGTGGTCTGGATATTATCAATTTAGTATTCATAATTGTCGGACTCATTTTCTTTGCTAACCTAATTATGGTTGGCTGGGAATACATGATGAGTTCCGGAGATCCCAAAAAGACTCAATCTGCTGGTATTCGTATCGTCAATGGCCTCATTGGTCTTATTCTTGCTTTTGTCGCCTTTATAGTTGTTAGGTTAATCACTAATATTCTTGGACTTGGTACTCTTGTATAGCCTCATCTTGGTATAATCAAACCATGCAATCTCCTATAAAACATGTTGCAATCATTATGGACGGTAATCGTCGTTGGGCCAAGGCCAAAGGTTTCGACTCAGTTAAAGGTCACGAACAAGCCGCCAAAAACGCCGTTGAGCCTCTTATCGAAAAGTGTGTCGAGCTAGGTATTCCCTACGTCACTTTCTGGGCATTTTCTACTGAAAACTGGAAAAGAGACGAAGATGAACTCAAAGGATTGTTTGATGTTTTTCGTTTTGCTCTTGGTCAGCTAGCTCTTCGTTTCATTCAAAGAGGTGCTCGTCTAAGAATACTAGGCGATGTCAGTCGTTTTCCCAAAGATATTGCCCAAAAATCTCTCGAGATGATCAGTAAATCCGCCAACAACCACAAAATTACTGTTACTTTTGCTCTAAACTATGGTGGACGAGACGAAATCCTAAGAGCGGTGAAAAAAATGATTTCAGACAATGTGTCTCCAGAAAAAATTGATGATGAACTTTTTTCGTCTTACCTAGACACTTCCGGCATTCCTGACCCAGACTTAGTTATTCGCACTGGCGGAGAAAAGCGTCTTTCCGGTTTTTTGCCTTGGCAATCTGTCTACTCCGAGTTTTATTTCACTCCTGTCCTCTTTCCTGACTTCTCTCCCAACGAGCTCGTCTTGGCTATTGATGATTTTCTCATAAGAGACCGACGCTTCGGAGGCGACACTTCCAAACAGTCTAAATAATATCTCCTCGATTACTTCAGGCTTAAACCCTTTATCTTCAAATCGAGAATATATTTCTTCATATGTGCCACTTAAGGTTATCTCTCCTCCCGGAAATTTAAAATAAGCCGGCTCAACTCCAAACTCACCAACTTCCCTTCCAGTAAAGCTAGTATTTGTTTTCATTTCCCTCCAGTGTCGTGGTACTTCCATGTTATTGATAATAATTCCAAATTTCTTTCAAGCACTCTCAACATTCACCTTCGTCATTGCGAGGAGAGTACTCACGACGTGGCAATCTCATACCAATCAAAATACAATATATTCAAGATTTTGCTGTAAAATGATACTTAATGTTAGTAAAACAAGTACTTGCCGCCATAGATTTAACATCAGAAGATGTTTATGCTCCTGCACATGCTCTCGGTGGAAATAACGCGACCCTTTCCACACTTATAAATCCCATTATTGCAAACGTATTAATTGTCTCCGGCATTATTGCTTTAGGTGCAATTCTTGTTTCTGGATTCTCATTTGTAGCCGCCAATGGAGACAAGGCCAAAACAGCTCAAGCATCACAAGCCCTAACTTATGGCATAATTGGCTTAGTCGTGGTTGTCGCCGCCTTTATAATTACCAGAATTATGGGTGAAATCCTCGGTTTTAAATTCTTTTAATCATGAACACACTTCTAAACTTTTTATCCAAGCCAGTCTACGCCGAAGATATTATTGGCACCATTGAACTTCCCGAAGGAGTTCCTTCAGATATTGGTCAAACAGGTGGTTTAATTACTTCCATTGTTCGTTTCTTCATTATTATTGGAGGTCTTTTTACTCTCTGGGCATTCCTAAGTGGTGGATTTAAATACATCACCTCAAACGGAGACAAAGCCAAGGTTCAAGAAGCAAGCAATATGATCACCATGAGTATAGTTGGGCTTGTCATCATGGCAGCCAGTTTTGTCATTATTGCCATTGTCAGTCAGTTGTTGTTTGGCAGTTTCACGGCCATTCTCGCCCCCGAATTCTCTACAGTAGTAGCACCTGTCACCACACCATGATTATAATAACTTCAAATATATGGATCCAAAAGTAACTATTGGCAGTATTGTGGGAATAGGTGATATTGGTCTTGAAGACAAAGTCATTACCAACGAAACAGTAAAGGCTCAATTTTCAGGCACCATTTCCATGATAATTACATCTCTCACTGTTGTTGGTGGTCTAGCTTTCGTTATTTTCTTCACCCTTGGTGGCCTCAAATGGCTCACTGCCGGAGGAGACAAAGCCAAAGTCCAAGAAGCCCAGCAACAAATGACCCAAGGAGTCATTGGTTTAGTTGCCATGGTTGCCGGCCTTTTTGTTGTCGGCATTGTTGGTGGAGTACTTGGAATCGACATTCTCAATCCGTTCAGTACTCTTATGAAGTCAGTGAGTAGTGGTCTTTCGGGCGGAGGAGGAGGAGTTGATGTCAACATACCCATGACCCAATAAAAAATATGAACGAAATAGTAAACAATTCTCTTCCAACTAACATTCAGGCAATGTCACCTGCATCAGGGTTGGCGTTTTATATTTCTATTCTTTGGCGCTCTGTGGTTACCTTAGGAGGAGTTGCCTTTATTATTTTCCTGATCTGGGGAGGCATCGAATGGCTTACTGCTGGAGGAGACAAAGGAAGAGTTGAAACAGCACAAAAAATGATTAGTAACGCCGTCATTGGTCTTGCTGTTCTAGTCGGTTCATATGCTATCGCCTTTTTCATTGAAAGTGCTTTTAAAATTAACATTCTTGCCCCGATATTTCCTAACAATATTCAATAATGAACATAATTTCCCCAGCATACGCAGCAGATCAAATTGTCTATATCGGTAGAGAAGTTACCAAGGGTGGTTTTTTTGCTTATACTTGTATTGGAAATCTCATTAGCAATATCATTGGAGTCGCTTTTATTGTTGCAGCAGTCGTCACTTTTGTTCTTTTGGTTATCGGTGGTATTAACTGGATTACTTCCGGTGGAGATAAAGCCAAAATAGATACGGCCCAAAAAATGATTACTAATGCCATTATTGGTCTAGCTATTGTTGCCGCAAGTTACGCTATTTATACTCTCGTTCTCGACTTCTTTGGAATTGATCTCAGTCAACTTTGTTCTGACAACCCTGTCGGCAGTTGACAAGCTACCAAAACACTATAATAATAAATACAGTCTCTATTAATTAATAATAAGAAAAAATATGTCACTAATTCCTCAAGCCTACGCAGCATCTCTCGATATCATGAAACCTTCTAATATGCAGATCACCGATATTGGTAAACTCATTTCCAGCGCCATCTCAGTCGCTTTTATCGTTGCCGGAATTTTAACTTTCGTCTTCCTTGTAATTGGAGGTATCGAATGGCTCACCTCTGGAGGAGACAAATCCAAAACTGAACAAGCCAGAAACCGCATTACCGCAGCCCTTGTTGGTTTAGCAATTATTGCCGCTTCATGGGCACTCATGCAACTTATCTCCACCTTCTTCGGAATCAACGTTTTTGAGGGAAACATACAACTTCCCACAGCTTATTAATTGTATCTAGAATTAATAGAAAACCCCGGGCAACCGGGGTTTTTGTTAGGATATAATCAAACTATGATCTTATCTTTAATCCCTCAAGCATATGCTGCCTCAACCTGGTCAGAAGAGTGTGTCAGTCCAGAAGGTGTCGCCACCATAAAAGGTATCGAGTGTTTATTTAAAAACCTCATTAGTCCTGTTCCAGCTCTTCTTGCTCTCGTCGCTGTCGGCATGATTGTTTTTGCTGGAATTCGTCTTCTCGCTGCAGGTGCAGACCCCAAGGCCATTAAATCTGCTTGGAACACTTTCACCTGGGCCGTCATAGGTCTCATTCTACTCGCCGCAGCTTGGATTATTATTGTTTTTATTGGCAAGTTCACCGGCGCTGATGTCTCTACCTTCAACATATCACTCCCCACACCAACACCGTAGCCGTTTATAATTGTTTCTAGTGAAGAAATTTCTAATCGCCATCATCTTTTTATTGACTGCAGGAATAGTTTTTTCGTCACACGTTTTTTCTGCTCCTCCTATTTCTGTACCCCAAGGTGCTCCAACGATTGAACCTACTCCCACCATCGAACTTTTACCAATAAACGACAGGGTGTGTGACCCTATTGGCATTAGCACCGTTTATCCTCCCAATAGTGTTTGTCATGATGTGGTTGATAAAGTTGAAACGCTTGGGGTGAATCTTGTAGACTCTAATGAGGCTCTTCTATCCTATCCCCTCACCTGTATCTCCGCTCCTTCAATTACCTACTCGGAAACTATTGCTGGTGGAATTTTTGCCGAAATTCTTGATCGAACACCTCTTAATTCTCCTCTTTTAGCACCTTTACTACTACGTGCTGTCGACGTAAAAACTGATATTACAAATGCCCAACTTGGTTTCTTGGGCCCTGATAGTACCACCCTAGCCACGACTAGTCCTGATAAAATCGCTCAAAAATATCTTTTTAATGCCCTTTTTGACCGCCCAGGAGCCGATCCGGAAGCCGCCAAAGAGTCTTTTCGTACTTACTGGCGTATGCTCGATAGCCTTTCACAGGCTCAGCTCAAAGCCTATTTTATTGAAAAGACAGCTCTCCACACTTATTACTATGTTGGCCAAGACAAAAAACAACACGAGGTCAGTATGCTCAAATTAAAAGCTGACTTGTTTCCATATCCCTGTCTCAGAACATTTGGTGTTGAAGTTGACAATTTTATTGTTAACTGTTGGAAAAACGGTCAGTATTTGGATCAGTACGAAAAGTTGGGAAAAAACAACCCCCAAGCTCAGGAAGAATATGACCAGCTTCTCCCTTTCGATTTCAACAACGCTCGTGGTTATACATCGAGTGGACTAAATGTGTCTGAAGAGAACATTCCCTATCTCAGAGCCATTCTGACTGGACTAAAAGGTTTTCGTGGTGATATTACCCTACCAGTTATCACTCCTTTTGGTCTAGTAAATGTTCCCAAAACTGATATCCCTGGTTTATTTGACTTCTACACTCCTGGATGGGCCACTGACTATCTCGCTCAGTATCCAACCACTCTTACCGGACAAAATGGCCTAGGTATTCTCACTGATTTAAATAACTTAAATGAATTCCTTCAGTATCCTCTACTTCTACTCGTTGCGGCCAATCCTCAACTAAACGGTAACTGTACTGCCCCCTCAACAAATTCATCACAGTCAACCCCCAGAACCTATCCCAACGATCCTATTACTAATCAAATTATTACCTTTTCAACAGTTCCCACCTTAATAAGTAGAACAGAAAATGAGTGTTATTGTAATTACGGCGACTCAATTTGCTATCAATATGGCAGTTGTGGAAGTTATGCTGAAAATGAATCAACTTGCCTCGAAAATAATGGCTACAACTGTCTCTTCAAAAAAGGCGAGTCCACTTACGAGCTTACTGGAGCGGCAAAAGGCAAACCCATAACTGTTTTTAACAATCCTTACATTAATTCTCTAACCGATCTTGTTATGGGTGGAAAACCAGCACTTCCCAAAACTTCATCATACCCGCTAACTGAGGCTGCCCGGCAAATACTTAATTGGATATCAGACAAAATCTTTAACCCTGTTCAGCCATCTTTCTACAAAATGCTCCTTCCAGATTTTGCCTCAGAATCGGCATCTCCCAAAAAGCTCATAGGGGCTCCAGCCGTCGACACCACCGCCACCCCAATTGTTACCGATGCCACTGTAACGGTTGATGGGGCAAATGCTATCAATCGAGAAAACAATCTTGCCCAAGATGCCATGCATCTTCTCCAAAACTGTTGGCTCGTGCCCTCTGACCAACAATCCTCATCCAAATGTGGTCGTGTCATTCAACCCGCTGGCGAGTGTGCTCTATCCGAAGAACCACTTACCGAATTATGTAACAAATCATCTTTTACTAATTATGCGGCTGGTCAGGGTGTTCCTCTTAGTTCATTTATTCCCCTTGTTCCCCCAGAACTCTCTGCTGTCTATGCAGAAGCCGAAAAAGTAACCGGCACTTCCTGTGTAATTCTCGCTGCTATTCACTATCGTGAAGGAAGCAATGGTCTCTGTACTTCACTAATAAGTGGTAGAAAAATTGGTGAACCAGAGCCAGACAATGGAGGCGCCGTCTACTCAACTCTTCTAGAAACTGCCATCGCCGCCGGAAATGAGTTTCAGGGGAAACTTAATTTTGCGAGAGGAGCTCTCGGGGCTGGCGCCAGCGACTATCAACTCCTTACCACCGCCTTATCGTTCTATAACGGTGGTGGTAACTCCAACTGTCTCAGTGATCCACCATCCTCTGATTATGGTCAGTGTCCACCTCTTTTTAGAGGAGAAGACGATCCATATCCATTAAACTTTATTGACCCCAAACATTCCAATATGTATCTTCGCTGTCTTAGAGATCACGATTGTTCTTCCTCGGTTCCCGATCCACGCCCGGGAGTTTATACTGCCGCTTTAAATTATTACAATTCACTTCCATAAAATGTTAAGAAAAATAAAACTTTTCCTACTCATCGGTTCAGTGATTATTCTTATCGCTATTGTTACTCTTTTAATTTCTAAATCAATTTCTCCAAAAACAAACATAGAAACTACTCCAGTTCTTACCGAAATCACAACACCTGGAATTTCCCTTCTCACTCAATCAGACTCTACCAAGGCACTTGAAATAAAGAAAACTCTTCTTCCCAAACTACCTATTTACATATATAGTTTCCAGACCTCTGTTGGAATCACTACAGATATTGCAATTTCTTCTTATTTAAACGATACCGAAGAGACAGTTAGGATTGAAATCTTTGGTCTCAATTATGTCTACGATCAAAACGATCCTCAAACTAATCCCAACATGATTGCCTTCAAAGAATCATTTGAAAAAGTGAAGGAAATTTTCGCAGAAAACAATGTCAATATTAACGAACTTCACATTTCCTTAGGAAACAAGAAGTATATTCGTGATATTGCCGAAACCTGGATAAAGACTCTTAATCTTCTGCCTTAAACTCCTTCACTCGTGTATAATAATTTTTGAATATGCTACGCCGCCTTGCCTCAACTCTTACCATAATTTTCCTCGTTTTTATCTCTCTTTTTTTCGTACCTAAAGTTTTTGCCGCTCCGCCAGCAGAACCTTCACCAACCCCAGAAGACTCTGTTGAACTACTCCTTGAACTAGACAATAAAGTTAGTGATAATCCCTTCAATAAAAACCTTGAAGATTTTTGTAAAAAGCGCACCGGTAACCAAATGAACCTGGAAACCTGGTATTCCGGTAAATGTACTGATGATACTTTCTCTGGAGAAGGTGTGGGGTTTTCTGATATCGTCATTCTCGATTTAGCCGAAAAGCTTAGCGGCAAAAGTGATCCCGGAAATTCTTTTTCAAGTACTCTACTGAAAGTTTTCAAAAATCTTGACGAGCAAACATACGATACTCCCGAAAAACAAGAGATTGCTTTTAACTACGTTCGTCAAGAACTTGTATATGGTAATAGCACCGGACTTATTAGTCAGTCCGGAAAAATAATTGGTCTACTTTTTCAAAATCCGCCAGCATCTACCAATTCTTATCTTGCTCACGTTACCCAAAACCTCGCCAAACACAAAGTCATCCCTTCGGCTATAGCTGCTGACTCAGCAAACGGGGCTGGGTTTGATACTTTTTCACCCTTTTTAGGTATCTGGATGGTTATGAGGAATCTCGCCTATCTCGGTCTTGTCGTCTTCTTTGTCGTTTATGGTTTTATGATGATGTTCCGTATTAATCTTGGCCAAAAAACAGTCATCTCTGTTCAGCTTGCCATACCCAAGCTTATTGTTACTCTTTTGGTAATCACTTTTTCTTATGCCATCGTCGGCCTAGTATTTGATCTAATGTGGGTATTAATTTATTTTGCTTTAAGTTATCTTGCTAGCCAAGGCTTGATTGTTTTTGGACCTACTTGGCATCCGGCCGTCACCGCTTCTGGCGCTGGTTTCTTTGGTTTGTTTGGTTCGCTTATTCTTAATGCTGTTATTTCCGGACCGGCGGCCATTTTTGGCGTCCTCAATCTCGTACTTGGTGGTCTAGGTGCTGCTGCTGGCACCATTGCTGGCTACTTTGGTATGATCAATTTTATTGTTGGACTCTTTGTCATGATTGCTGTTCTTATCTCTTACGGCAAACTTTTCTTTAAACTAATTACCGCTTTCGTCTCTGTTATTATTTCGCTTGTTATTGCCCCTTTAATGCTTCTCGGCAACGCTTTTCCTGGTTCGGGTACCATCGGCAACTGGCTAAGAAATATTGTCGCCAATCTTGCAGTCTTCCCTGTCACCATGATTCTACTTCTATTCTCTTATCTACTTATGATTCAACCACTTGTTGGTATTTGCACAAATACTACAAATAATGGATTGACTCTTGTCAATGATGTACTAAATAAAATCGGTGTTCCCAATATTGATATTGTCGGTATGGGCCCGTGTGAAAAACTCTTTGGGGTAAAAAGTCTTGTAGGAAGTAATGTAGCAATTACGGGCATCCCCCTAATTACTCCCACTTCATTAACCTTTGGCGATAATAATAATAATATTATTAATGGTATTGATGCCAGAGGACTTCTTGCACTCGTTGGCGTCGGTCTCCTACTTATGTCAGCCAAGTATGTGGAAATGGTGAAAGACGCTCTCAAAGTCCCTGCCTTTAAGTATGGCTCAGCTATTAGCGATGCTCTCACTCAGTCCAGAGGTTTTGTTTCGGATGCCAGAAAAGGAATCCAACAAATCTCGACCACCAGAACTGCTGGAGGTCAACCTGGAGGATCCAACACCTCTCAAACGCAAATCTCGACCACCAGAACAGCTGGAGGTCAACCTGGAGGATCCAACACCTCCCAAACAGTGTCTACTAACCGACAAACTGTAACAAATCCCAATCCTGCATCGTCCACTGCTCAAACAGCAGGAACTCCTCCTCCCATTCATTAAAGTAAATTTAGTCAAGCATACAGAAAACATTCTGGCATTTTTTTCGCCCCAAAAAGGAATTAAGGTTTCGTTATTATATCGATAAACTTGCCAAGCATATCTCCGGCTACTCCCAACACTTCTCTTCTTCCTTGAGGCTCACCCATAAGTTTCTTTCCGACCGTTTTGATATTACTCATTTCTTTTTCCCTGGCAGTTATTGGTAAACCATATTTCTTCATGAAATCAGTCAGCTCTTTTTCTGACTTAAACAAAAAGCCTGCTTTTCTATATTCTTCAAGCTCAGTGGCAATCTGTGTTGGGTTCATAGAGTTTGACTTCAAATTAAACTCCACCAAATCACCCAGTCTTTCTACAAGATACTGTTCTCTGTTGATTGTTATTGTGTCTGGTTCCCCATTTGGCTTTAAAATCACCTTTCCATCACTGCCCACCTTTTCTCTACTTTTAATATAAATCGGATAGTAATCAACCCCAATTACACTCTGGAACCCTTTAAAGCTAGGTGAACCGATAAAGGTTCTTTCTTTTGACATGGTACTGGATATTCTTCCGATATCGTCCATCCATACATTAAACTTAATTTCATTGTCTATACATACTTTTCCTGGCTCTTCTACTCCCAATCTCAAATTTCTTAAAGCATCAACTGTTAGCATGGCATATTTCCTAGGTGGAATTCGTGCCTCAATATCCATCTTCAATCTAATTTCTTTCTTGTAAGTAAATTTGTTTTTCAACTCCTCGGGTGCGTCGCTCTTCTCTGCTTTTTTCCAAATATTTTCCCAGAAACTGCTGATACCTGGGTCTAGGTGTTTCAATAGTTCCGGCCAGTATCTTAATCTATAGGTTCCATCCAAAGCGGAGTCCACTGCACCTCCAAAATCCCTTCTTCTATTCAAAGCCCCTCTATAGAAGTCACCGTTGTTTTCATCATCATTCTTTTTCATCACCCAAGAGTTTCCTTTATCAGGGTCTTGAATGGGGTGTCCTGAAATTCCATAGCGAGCTTCGCCGCCAGTCACTCTGTAAAGATCTCGTGCTATTAGGTAATTAAGTCTTCCACCCCCTACTTCTCCCAGAATTTTTGCTTCCAAAGATGGTTTCTCCAGCACAAAAAACTGACCTGGTACTTCGTGATAAATTCTTCTGGCTTCTTCGTCAATTGCCGCCAAATCTTGCGTTACAAAATCATTATCTGTTTTTCTCTTTGAGAGTCTATCTTGAAGATGAATTAGAGTGTCAAAATTTTGTCCTTTCAACAAAGCCGCGTACTCTGTCATACTCTTGTCCACCGAGTCTCTGTTGTTGATCATAATTCTCAAATCATGCAAAATTCCAATATCAAACAGCTCTTTTTCCAGCACACCGGATAGTTCCTCACCATCAGCACCAACGGCCTTCATATTCAAAAGCAATTTTGACAATTCAAAATCAGGTGTTTTTTGGTAAAAATTTACCATATTTCCACCGGAGTCATACTTCTTCTCAAGTTCTGCATAGTAGTGTTCCACAGCCTCTCTTAACTCTGGCCTCATCTCTCCTCTATCTTTGTAAGCTTGAATTTCTATGTTTTCCGCCACTCTCAGTTCTTCTATTGCTGCCTCAACTTCTTTAATTTCGGCAATTGAAGCTCCTTTTTTCTCAAGTGACAATTTTAAGCTGTTAAGTGACTTTTTCTTGGCCAATGAACCTTCGTAACCGCTAATGTTTTTCAACTGTTCCTCTATACTATTTTTTTTTGCAGGTTTATTCTCCGGTTGAGTTTCTGATGCTTTTTTATGTTCTTCAGCTTTTACGATTATGACATCTTCGTCTCTGAGAATATCTTCCTCTTTAATACCCACATACTCCGCCAAGGCTTGTTCTTCGTCACTTAAGTCTTTCTCTGCTCGCATCTTATTAATAATTCTCAATAAGAATTTTTTTCTATTGTTTAGTTCATTTAGAGATTCTTTGCTGTTTACTTCGATTTTTAAGTAGTCTTTTGTATCAATTCCTTGTTCTTTAAGTCTATCTATTGCTGGGTAAACATTCTCTTGCATATACTCTTCCCGTTTCACAGGGCTTCCACCATGTGCTATTTCTGCTGGTACAGCTCCAAAAGCCATATCCAAGTCTTCGCTAATTTGTCTTTTTCTCTGTAATTCTTCCTCTTCTGCTTTACTATCCCTTTCTTTTTTATCGGGTTTTTCTTCAGTTTTTTCTTCCTCTTTTTTAACAATGTTTAGACACCAGTCACTTAACTCATTAATTTTCCTTAGTCCTTCTTCAGTATCTTGATCTAAGCCTTCCTTGTCTACCGCCTCCGCAAACTTTTCCGGGTACTCAACTTTAAGCAAATCTTGAATTTTTTCTTCTCGGGTAAGAGGTCTTCCAAACGCCAACTCTTTGAGCTTCATCCCTTTTCTTGCTTTCACTATCTCAGGTCCCATCAACTCTTCAAAATGTTTTTCTTTTTCTGCATGAGAAATTTCTGTCGTACCACCCGAACCGCTATCGTCTCTTGAGAAAAAGCGTCCTCTTTCAAACCCCGAATTTGTTTCCATTTTGGATAGATGATATTTATAGCCCTATAACTGTCTAAATTATAGCATCAATCTGTCGTTTCGCCACAAATTCGCTATACTAGATGTAGACTTATGGCTATTCAACAGCATCCACTACCCCAAGACATTAGTAGCTACCGCTTCAGGCTCATTGGTGACATGACCCTCAAACAGTTTGCTTCTCTAGGAATTTGCATTATTCTGGCAATTATTTCTTACAGTCTTCCTTTGCCTTTTTTCTTCAAATATCCCATTGTTTTTGCCTTTCTATTGCTTGGAGTCGGCATGGCTTTTGTCCCAGTTCAGGGGCGCTCTCTTGATATCTGGCTAGTTGCCTTTATAAAATCCATCTACTCACCTACTCAATACACATGGAAAAGAACCCTTGCCGAAACAACGAGCTCCGAAACCGCAGTTCCTACCAAAGAAAACAACCTAGCTGTTGCTCAGCCGGAAACAAATGCCAGAATTGAACTAACTCAAGCACCTGTCGCCCCACAGCCAGCAGCTCCAAATCCAGTTATCACAACCGAGCCAGAAATCACCATTAAAGAATCTCCCTCTCCTGTTGAAAAACCCTCGACGACTCCTCAACCTACGTCCCAACCCATTCCCCAACCACAAACTCAACCAGCACCAGCCACTCAAGCTCCTGTTCCCTCAGTCAATCTTCCCATTCCTTTTACTCCAACAACCCCAAATACTTTAGTTGGTCTTACTCTCACAAACACAGGGCATATTCTCGACTCAGTCATGGTAGAAATCAAAAAAGACAACCTCACTCTTAGAGCAACCAAAAGCAACAAGCTTGGCCAATTTATGTTTGCGAGACCCCTAGACTCGGGGCTTTTCCAAATTCTTGCTGAAAAAGAAGGTTTTTCTTTTGCTCCTTACTCACTTCAGTTAACTGGAGAAATTGTCAAACCTCTAAAAATTCAAGCCCAATAACCATGCCTGACAACATCAAAGCCTCAACCCAAGAACATCTCGATATCTATGCCATTAAAGATCATTTGGTGTTTCTTAAAGATGGTTCTGCCGCCTTAGTTTTAAAAACAACTGCCATAAACTTCAATCTTCTTTCAGAAGAAGAGCAAGATGCCATCATTTATGCCTATGCTGGTCTATTAAACTCGCTCTCCTTCCCAATTCAAATTCTTATTCGCTCCCAAAGAAAAAACATCTCAGATTATCTTGGTCTTATCGACACGAGAATTCAATCAACTTCATCTCAAAAAATCAAAGAGCAGCTTCTTGCCTATCGTCAATTTGTAAAGTCACTAGTCAAAGAAAATCGCGTGTTAGAAAAAAAATTCTACGTCGTTATTCCTTTCTCGGCAGTAGAACTAGGTATTTCCAAGTCGACCTTTAATCCATTTACCAAAGCTCCTCAGAAACCTCCCTTTGACTTAGTTTATATTGAAGAAAAGGCCTCAACCACACTCTATCCGCGCCGAGACCACCTGATTCGCCAGTTCGCCCGCTTAGGTCTCAAGGCCTCACAACTAACAACCAGCGAGTTAGTTACTTTCTTTTACTCCATCTACAATCAAGGTACTTCCTCTCAATCAATTCCACCTACCCAACCATAAATTACCCTCTTTCGGTTATACTTAATCATGGGTTTAAATCTCTTTTCTCTTGGTGCCAAAAAGACTCAAACTACAGCCACACCTGTGGTTTCCCAAGACACACCCAAACAAGAAAAACCTCGAGCTCCTCTCTCAGCAATAAAAGACACCGCCAACGCCACTTCAATTCAAGATGTCTTAGCTCCATCTGCTATAGAGGTTGATTTTTCTTTTATCAAAATCGACGATAACTACATCCGTACTCTATTCGTTACTGGCTACCCTCGATATGTCTCTGCCAACTGGCTTGCCCCTCTTGTTAACTTCAATCATTCGCTCGATATTTCCATGTACGTTTATCCTAGCGACTCCAAAGACACTCTTGATAATCTCCGTCGACGCCTTGCGGAGATGGAAGCCGAAATTAATACCGACATAGAAAGAGGTCGTATTCCTCAAGCGGCCACAGAAGCAGCTCTAGAAGACGCTAAAACCCTCCAAGAACAGCTTGTCAAAGGAGCCGAACGTTTCTTTCAATTCTCTCTTTACATCAGTATTTCCGCCGAGTCCGAGAAAGAGCTAAATACTGTCACTTCACAAGTTCAAAGTATGCTTGCCTCACTTCTTATCATTAGTAAAGTTGCCTCCCTTTCTATGGAAGATGCCTTCAAAACCACACTTCCGTACTGCAAAGACAAACTAATGATTACCAGAAACATGGACACCACCGCCCTGTCCACCACTTTTCCATTTACAAGCTCAGAACTCTCCGACAACCAAGGAATTCTCTACGGCATCAATGCTCACAACGATTCTTTGGTAATCTTTGATCGTTTCTCCCTAGAAAACGCCAACATGCTAGTTTTGGCTACAGCAGGTGCCGGAAAGTCTTATGCTGTCAAGCTTGAAATTCTTCGGTCTCTTATGTTTGACACTCAAATAATTATTCTCGACCCAGAAAACGAATACGAGATGGTTACCAAGGCTGTCGGAGGAAACTATATTTCATTCTCGTCCACTTCTCCTCACAAAATTAATCCTTTTCAGATTGCTCGTCCGGCTGAAAGTACTGAAGACGAAATGGGTTACAAATATCTCTTTCTTATGTCTCTACTTAAAATCATGATTGGTGAGATGTCACCTATGGAAGAGGCTACTATGAATCGAGCTCTAGTTCTCACTTATCGCCAAAAAAATATCACCGAAGACCCTGCCACTCACACTCAAGAACCACCCCGTATGGAAGATCTCTATCGCGCCATTATTGGTATGGAAGATGCCACAGCGAAAACTCTAGCTGCCAGACTTGAGCGTTACGTCATGGGTAGTATTAAAGGCACTTTTGACCAACAATCAAATATCAATATCGACGCTCCTGTTACTGTTTTCTCCATGCGTGATCTTGCTGACGAAATCCGACCAATTGTTATGTTTATGATTCTAGACTTTGTCTGGACCGAGATCAGAAAGAATCTTCGAAAGAGAATGCTCATTGTTGATGAAGCTTGGTATCTTATGCGTTACGAAGACTCAGCCAAAATTCTTCAAGGTTTTGTCAAACGTGCACGTAAATACTATCTTGGTGTCACCGTCATTTCTCAAAACGTTGATGATTTCTTAGCCTCACCCTACGGAAAAGCCATTATTACCAACTCAGCCCTCAAATTCCTTCTCAAACAATCCTCAGCCGCTATAAACCAAATTGCCGAAGTTTTTTATCTCTCTCAAGGCGAAAAGCAGCTTCTTGTCTCGGCAGGCGTTGGAGAAGGAATCTTCTTTGCCGGTCAAAACCACGTCGCCATTAGAGTTATTTCTTCACCAGACGAGCATGCTTTAGCCACCACCAAACCTTCAGAAATTCTTGAACGTCAAAAACAAGCAGCGACTTTGTAAACTGTTATGCCAACAATAAACAATTTTCCAGAAATTAGATTGCTTCAATTATCGTTGCCCTATTTCACAACCAAAGCAGAAAAACTCTCAACTAGTGACTTAAAAACATTAAACAATGTTTATGAATATTACGAAAAAAAATGTGAAAAAACACTCGGTTATAGTATTGATCCACGAATAACTGATGTTTATTCTTTTCATAAATATGTCAAGACGTCAGAAATAAACAATCTCATTTCAAAACTAATTGAAGAAGATACCAAAAGAGAGGAAAAAGAAAGAGAGGAAAAGAAAAGAGAGGAAAAAGAAAGAAGGGATCGAGAAATTAAAGAGCAAGAAGTTTCTATTCCCCCTGAACTTGAATCCTTGGTAGCCGAATACGAACAAAATCAGGCTTTACTTAAAAGCGAAGAGGTTAAGGCCAGTTCTCAAAAATCTGTCGCTATGCAAGTAAAGATTGCCATTGCCCATACCAAAATAAAAGAACAAGCTCGTTTAAACAGACAAAGGCGCTCTTCAATAGAAAATTTTCAAAAACCAGATGAAGCTTTTGTAGAGTATGGTTCTCCCAAATCAGGTTCCATCAATTCTGCTCTCTCTCCTTCTTACAAAGCTGTCCAAGAAGTAGCTTATACCTATGGAGGTTTCTCTGTCCTTCCCCCTGATCTTCAAAACGAAATTATCACCTCAGCGGTTGAGCTAAACACTGTCGGTGTTTCTGATATTGATACTGCCATTCAGGCAGCAACTCTGCAAGTTGATATCTCCACCCTCGATGAACCGGTCAGGAAAAATCTCGCTACCATTCCTGGTGGTTTTATCTCATCTGTATACCAAGAAGTTGTTTCTCTTGACAAAAAAACAACAGAATATGAAACAAAAATATCCAACAATGAACAAGAGTTAGTAAGGCTTCAAAATGAAATCTCCAATCTGCCCGAAAAATCAAGAATTGCCGAGTCTCTTAAAATCAAAAACATCATTGCAGAAAATGAAAATATTTCTGCTTCCCTCGAAGCACAAGAAACTAGACTAACCAACTCTATCGCCAAACAAACAGTCGCTTTTAAAGATTTTGAAAAAAATCGAGAATCAAGACTGTCAAGAGACCCTGATCTCAAAGATCGTATCGAGCTTGCGAACAAAACTGTTTCTACTATTCAAGAAAATCTTGGAAGAAATGTCGAAGCTCATTTATACTCACCTACCGACGATATTCATCTTCTCGAAAAAGCTCTTCGTCATAATCTTCCTGGCAATCTTCTACCTCATGCTACTTACCAAGCAGAGTATGCTGCCGCACTCATCAACAATCCAAAAACACAAAGTTTAAAACTTTCTCCCCAAGCCATTCTTCTCTATAGCAAAGATCTTACTCCAGAACTATTAGCCAAAGCTCGTCTGTTTGCCATAAATAATCCCAAATCAGAATTAGGTATTCTTTTTCAAAACAGAAAGGATCTTTTTGATTCTACAGGTTCTCAATTAAGAAAAATTGCCGGTTCTCCCTTGGCCAAAGAAATATCCGTGTCAAAAACTGGTTTGAGTAATGTTTTTTCTTCTGTTTCAAAATCTCTTGGTAAAGTGTCTGACAAAATACCCGGAGGTATTGGTACTATCTTCTCGGTAATCCAAGATCCGTGGGGAACACTTCGTTCTTGGGCGGGTCGAAAAGCTGGAGAAATCATCATTAAACAAATTATCCAAAGCATCACTAACGAATCCTTAAAAAAGGGCGCTGAAATGCTTCTCAAAAACGGCCTCAAAGAGACCATGAAAAAAATGTTGGTTCAAGCTGCCACTAAAGCCGCAGCCAAAGCTGGTGCTAAAGCAGGTATAAAAGTAGCTCTTGAAGCTGGTGCCCAAGCCGCCAACGCTGTTCCTGGTCTTGGAATTCTTCTTGCAATAGTCATCGACATCCTTTTTTGGATTGGAGAAAAAGTGATCGGTGCCATTAAATCTTTCAACAGAGCATTGTATGGCGAAGATGTTAAAACTCGAGACTTTCTCGCCACTCCAGTAATGGCCGTTTCCGGTGTTGTTGGTGGCGTTATTACTTTTATTTCCAGACTTGGTACTGCCACAGCTGCAGCTGCCAGTTCAGCTCTCGGTACTATCACTGCTGGCATTGTTGTTGGTTTTGTTTTTTACATTACTTCAATCGCTGTCGCCCCTCTAATATCTACCCTTGTTCAATTAGAATCAACTCAAAGAACTCAACCCATTAATAGCTGTGCAAATATTGAAGGTAATTTTATTTCCCAACGCGATCCTATATGGGGAAGCACATACTGTTCAAACTGTACCTCTTCTGGTTCTTGCAGTATTGGTGGATCAGGTTGTAGTAGTGCTTCGATCACAATGATATTAAATTCGTTCGGTATTGAATCAAGTGTAGTAGATATTTGGAATTTACAACACAACACAGGAGGTTATTACTACTACGATGAAGATAAAGAGGAAGATACTTCGATCCCCTTTTTTGGTTGTGGAGGAACAGCTGAAGGTGCAATAGATATTCTTAGTGACAAAAGTCTTGCTGTTACAAATATTGGAACCAACTTAGATGAAGCTGATAGGGTTCTTTCTGAATGCGGACTAATTCTAACCCTTGGTTATATGGCTTGCGAAAATGGTAGTTTGGCGTGTGGACATTTTATTGTTATAAATGGCCACAATGGCGATCAAATTACAACTATGGATCCTTGGAAACTAGAAGAGAACTTTGTTCACACTCTTGGTAGCACTTTTCAAATTAGACAGATGTGGGCTGTAGTACCATAAATATATGGATATCAAAAAACTATTATCCAAAAAGAATTTATATTTAATTGGTATTGTTCTAATGATTATATTAATTATTGTTTTACAAACAATAACTAAAAATAATTCCACAACACCAACTACAACAATAAAACCAACTCCTACGATAGAAAGTAATTTAGATTCCAACCCTGTTCAAAACACAGATGCTTGGAATGAGGCTTTCAACAAAGATCTTGATAACTTTGAAAAATCAAGAAATGTTGTCGCCGACAAGTCTCTCTCAGAAATAAGACTAAACTCACCTATCGATGTTTTTGGAAATACAATTGAATACAGTTACAGAACAGCCACTTACAATATTTCTTTATTAACTCCGTACACTGACAATCAAAATATTGTATTGTCTTGGTTTAACCAAAAAGGAGTAACCCAAGAAATAATTAAAGACTTAAGGATAAACTGGATTCAAGAAAAATAAATTAATCCTGTACTCTTACAGGCATTACTACCTGAACCCAAGTATCTTCATCCTCATTTCTAAAAACACTAGGTTTTAGTTCTCCTTCTGTTTCCCAAATTACTTTTTCAGAAGTACAGCTAGCTAAATAATCTAGTAAATATCGTGCATTAAAAGCAACCATCAGTTCATCTCCTTCAATTGTTGCGGCAATCTTACTCACACTAGTTCCAACTTGAGAGCTTTCAGCTCGAACAACTACTCCATCTTTTTCCATTTGTAATTTAACAATATTGGCATTGTCCCGAGCAAACAAACTAGCTCTTTTAACGCCCTCTAATATCTCTGCTTTACCAAACACAGCCCTAGACGAGTAAGTGTTCGGCATGATCTGTTGATAAGGAGGAAACTCGCCCGCAATAAGTCTTGAAGTAACTTCAATATCTCCTACTTTAAAAATAACTTGATGATTTTCTTTACTAAACTCTAAAGAAAAATCATCAGCACCTGTCTCTCCAAGCATTTTTGAAACTTCTTGCAGTGACCTTGCAGGTAAAATCAATCGCGTTTCCTTTTCTAACTCTGTTTTTGACAAAGTTAGTTTATCAACAGAAAGTCGATATCCATCTGTCGCAACAAGAGAAATTTTTTCTTCATTAATCTCCCACAACACACCAGTCAAAACAGGTCTAGTATCATCTCTTGCCGCACTCACACATACTCTATCCACTTTTTGCCTAAAATCTCCACTTCTAAGAACCAACTGCGGTTTACTAGCTCTTGGTACACTGGGAAAATCTTCAGCTCCCTGACCTACAATCTCAGAAACAATTCCATCGACTTCAATTTTTACTACGTGTTTTTCAACAGTTAAAGTTACACTCCCTGAGGGAAATCCGGAAACAAGTTCTGAAAATAACTTTGCAGGAACAACAACTTCACCTTCTTCTTCAACTTTTGCTGAAATACTAAGCCAAAAACTTACTTCCAGATCAGTTGCCACCAAACTTACTCCATCTTTATCTGCTTTTAAAAGAACTCCAGACAATATAGGTAACTGAGGTCTCGAACTTACTCCCCTACTTACTATACCTAAGGTTCTTTTAAGCTCTTCTGATTGAACGATAATTTTCATAGATTTTCCTTCTAATTATTATATTAATCTAAAAACTAGTAACAATAGTAATAAGGTATGTTGATTTGTTGATTATACGCACGAGTCAATCTTGATTTTTGTGTTAATAAATATTGTTCAATTGTTATATCGCGCTTTTTAAAGCATTTTTACAATTTCGGAAGACTGAAAAGTTCAGAACAACCGATTTATCTTGTTGATAATTTTCTGGATAACTTTGTATCCTTATCAACATTTCTTTTTAATGACCCTTATTTAATCCACCATTTTCGAAGTTATCCACGCTCTGGGGATAAGTTGTGGATATTTACGTGTATAACGCTTGTTTAATGGCAGTCACTTTTCGCCTTATATCGCTATTTTGGTCAACTTCACTTTTTACTTTTTCTACTGCGTGCATCACTGTTGTATGATCTCTTCCACCCATAATTTCTCCGACCTTCTCGAGCTGTATATTTAAAGAGTCTCTAAGTAAAAACATAGCAATATGTCGAGCCACCACCAAGTCCGCTTTTCTACTAGTTCCCAAAAGATCTTTATTTCTATAGTCAAAATACTTAGCAACTGTTGAAATAACTTTAATTGGTCTCACTTTAATTTCCTTTACAAAATTTGCGGGCAAACCCATTGTCTGTTGAACCATTTCTTTAGTGAGAATCCCCGCATCTAAACTAGCTCCGACGGCAAGCTTTACAAAAGTACCTTCGAGCTCTCTAGCATTGGTATTAAAGTTGTTTGCCATTAACTCATATGCACCATCTTCAACGTTTACATTTATTTCTTGAGCTTTCTGGCGCAAGATAGCCAGTCTCATTTCATAATCTGGCAATCCAATATCCACAGCCATTCCCCCAAGAAATCTACTCTTCAATCTATCCTCCAACCCTTCAATATCTTGCGGTTTTCGGTCACTAGTCATCACAATTTGTGCAGATTTATTTGTAAGCTCATTAAAAGTATGAAAGAACTCTTCTTGGGTTGAGTCTTTTCCTCCAAAGAATTGAACATCATCAATTAAGAGTGCCCCAACTTGACGATACTTCTTTTTAAAAGCATCTGTCATTTTTGATCTGAGTGACCCTACCAAATCATTTGTGAACTGTTCCGAAGTTACATATACAACCTTACCAACCCCTTTTTTTACTAACTCATGTCCCACCGCATGCATCAAATGTGTTTTTCCTACCCCTACTCCTCCATAAATAAACAACGGATTGTGTCTGGTTCCAGGGAAATCTACGACTGCTTTTCCTGCAGCAAAAGCTAAGCGGTTTGAACTACCTACTACGTAATTATCAAATAAATATCGAGGGTTCAAATTGTTACCTACCTGTTTGTCTGGTTCAGGTGAAACAAACAAATTCATATTAGGTTCTTCTTTTACCGTCTTACTAGGTTTACTTTCTTTCTCTGTTTTGCTCTGTTCAACCACAATTAGAGCGACATCACACCTCTTATGAGAAATTTTTTCCATTACCTGTTTTATGGTGCTGAAGTATTTTTCGTCGATTGTTCTCACATGATAGGCTGTCGGTGCAGCAAGCTCTACAATTATTCTTTCGTTATCTATTGGAGTAATAGTTTTAATAAAACAAGGTTTTACAAAACCGTTAAAACCAGCCTGAGACATCGAGACTGAAAGCTCTCCGCATACTGCTTGCCATAAATGATTGGCGTCAATTTCCATAACGAAAAATAATAATAAGGGGGCAGGTGTAGTTCAGTTTTACCATGTTATCCACAATCTACAACCCCCAAAATACCCATCAAGAATACATCACAGAACATCACCATGCCCAATCTCCGCAAAAACTTCTTCAATCGATCTACTGCTATATCCAACACATACAAACAAAAGTTTAAGGTATAATAACCTCCGTTCATCAATGATAAAATAAAACATGCCAAAAAGAGTCTACCAACCCAAGAAAAAGAAACGTATTCGCACACACGGTTTCCGTATTAAAATGGCCTCCCATGATGGCCGAAATGTCATCAAGCGCCGTCGCGCCAAAGGTAGGACAAAGTTATCGGTTTAATTTATGGCTCTTCCAAAGAGTCATCGCCTTTCCCTTCGCTTCAACAGAGAACGCTTAACCAATACAGGCAAAACTTTATATGGTAAGTTTTTTACCCTAGTTGTTTCTGATACTCCCGAAAGCGAAAAATCAACATCTCCCCGACTAGCAATTCTTTTATCAAAAAAAACGGCTACTCTTGCCACAGGCAGAAACAAAATCAAAAGAATTACTTCGGGTATTATTGAAAAACTATTTTCCTCCATTCCCCCAAAAGATTATCTTGTCATCCCCAAAAAACAAGTTTTAACAGAAGATAACAAAAATATTTCCGAAGATCTTCAAAACCTATTTGTTAAATAATATGCTGGCTTTCTATCATAAGTATTTATCACCCATCTATCATTTGTTAGGCAAAACTTTGTTTGGCTCCTCCTTTGCTTGTCGATTTTCCCCTACTTGTTCTGTCTATGCTAAGACAGCCTATCGTCGATATGGTATTATTCAAGGGACAAAACTGTCACTTAATAGAATACTAAGATGTAACCCCCTATTCAAAGGTGGTTTCGACCCCGTTCCTGATAAAATCAAATAACTATGCTCGCACCAATAAACGGAATCCTTTATCAAGCACTCCTATTTTTCTACCAACTCTTTGGGGGAAATCTTGGTCTCTCAATTATTGCCATCACTCTAATTACCAAAGTTATTCTCCTTCCTTTAGTTATTCCTTCTCTTAAGTCTGCCAAAAAGATGCAAGATCTAAAGCCTGAGTTAGACAGGCTCAAAGCAAAAATCACCGATAAAACAGCCTTTCAGCAAGCTCAAATTGCACTCTATAAAGAAAAGGGAATTAATCCAGCTGCAGGCTGTCTTCCTCAGATTTTTCAAATTATTATTCTTATTTCTCTTTATCAGGTCTTCATGTACTTCCTCAAACAGACATCTGTCGAAGGCACTGTTCTCAATCCATATTTTCTCTATCTAGACCTTACCAAGCCAGACAGAACCTACATAATGCCAATTCTCGCAGGTGTTTCACAGCTCGTTTTCTCTTTAATGATGCAATCAGGGGTAATTTCTGAAGTAAAAAATCCCAAAAAGAAAGATGAAAAGAAAAAAGAAGAAAACAAACTCGAAATGGCTACCAGCATGCAGCAACAAATGGTATATATGATGCCTCTTATGACCGTCATAATTTCAATTAACTTCCAGTCAGGTCTTGTCCTCTATTGGGTGTTGTCTACCATCTTCTCTTTAGTCCAACAATATTTCTTCTCTGGTTGGGGTGGTCTAATTCCTGCGATAAACAAAGCCAAACTTTTTCTATTCCGTATAACCGGAAAATAATTAACTTGAATATAAATTAAAAAAACAAAAATGGATCAGTCAAAAATCAAAGAAATTTTATCCAACGTTCTTTCTCAACTAGCCCTAGATGAAGACCAAATCAAAATCGATCTCGCCGACGATGAAAATGTAAACATCTCACTTTCCCTCCCCCAAGAATCAGCAGGTGTCTTTGTTGGTCATCACGGAGAAGGACTCTCTGCCCTTCGAATGATATTCTCACTCATCATTTTCCAACGCTTTGGTGTTTGGCCAAAACTTCACCTTAACGTCAATGACTACCAAGAGCGTCGAGAAGAAACCCTCAAAGAACTAGCACAAGATGCCGCAGAGAGATCTGTCAGTCTTCAAAAGGAAATCATTCTACCAAACTTAAGCTCTTACGAGCGTCGTATCATCCACATGTTCCTTTCAGAGTTCCCAGGAATCAAAACTGAGTCTCGTGGCGAAGCTCCTTTCCGTCAGATGGTAATCGTCCCTGTAGTCCAAGAATAATTTTCTTGTACAATCGGGGCAGTGCTAAGCAACTTCTTGATCAAGATTATTGTGTTCTTGTTACCTACACAGTTAGGTCTTCATTTTTGGCCTTCATTTTCACGGGTCGCTGGAATTAAGGTCGATTACCTCTCCCCCACACTTTATTTCATAGATGTTCTCTTAATATTCTTGTTGGTATTAAACATAAAGAGAATTCATAAATATATTAAGGACAACTGGCTAGCGGTCATTGTTATTCTTTTCTTTGCAACACTAAATACCACTCTTTCGGTATCCCCTCTCAACTCTCTATTTTGGTGGTTGAGAACCACCTTTTACATTCTAGTCTTCATTGTTTTTCGTCTTCGAAATCTCAGTTGGGAACAAATTAGAAATCCCCTGTTCTATAGCACAGTATTAGTTGTCCTATTAGAAATAGCTCAGTTTATTAACCAGTCCTCGATTGGAGGCATTTTCTATTATCTAGGTGAAAGAGCATACGGAGCCACCACCCCAGCTATTGGTCGTCTAAATCTTCTCGGTCAAGAAATTCTTCGTCCAATTAGCACTTTCTCTCACGCAAACTCCTTGGCTGGATATCTGCTTGTAGTCTTTTATATGTTTTCAAAAATGAGTTCCTTTTCTTGGAAGAAAGTTGCCCCTTTTTTAGGAATTCTTCTAACATTTTCGAAAACCGCCATTTTTGGTCTTGCCATAGTCATCTTTAATATCAGATCCGAAATAACAATAATTGTTTCCGTTATTTTGACAACAATTCAACCTTTCATTCAAAATATCACTTCGAATGCCCAATCAATATCTGATCGTTTGTTTTTCTTTAACTATCAAAAAAAGATAATGCTTCAAAACATATTTTCAGGGGTTGGCCTTGGCGGATACATTCCGTCTCTAGGTAATCAACTACCAGGTTCTTTTCTCACCCCAGCAAAACTACAGCCAATTCACAATCTTCCTATTTTGATGTTTACAGAGATTGGAATTATAGGAACTGCACTATCACTGTTTACAATAATCAAGAAAAAAGTATGGCAGCTAATCACCAACCCACTAGTTCTTGGACTAATTGCCATAGTAATATTCACAGGTGTGTTTGATCACTATTCGTGGACACTTCCTCAAAATAGACTTATCTTTCTCCTTGCGTTAGCTATAATGCTTTAAAATATGATCATGCAAGAAAAATACAGCCTTCTAGAAATAAAAACTGATGGAGGTTCACGTGGCAATCCTGGGCCTGCCGGAATTGGAGTTTATGCCACATCAAATGGTGAAATAGTCTTCACTCTATCCGAAACCATAGGAGAAACAACCAACAATGTCGCAGAGTACACTGCCGTAATTAGAAGTCTAGAGACACTGCTCGAGAAGAAAATTTTTACGGAAAAATTAAAATATGTTTTGGACTCAGAACTAATAGTTCGCCAGATAGTAGGAAAATACAAAGTAAAACTCCCCCACCTTAAATTGCTTCGCCAGCAAGTAGTTGATCTAGTTAAAGAACTTCGTGAAAAGAAACAAATTGAACTAATGTCGTTTATTACTGTTCCCCGTGAACAAAACAAAGAAGCTGACTCCCTAGTAAACGAAGCCCTCGACAAATAGTCTTACATAAGTAAATATAGCCCCGCTCTTTCGGGGCTTTTTGTTGACTCAAACTCTGTGGATAACTTTAAACAGCCTCGTGCTTAGATTTTCATGTGTGAAAAGTAAGTACAGAATAATAATTTAGTTAGGCATAAAACGAAAAAGAAATCAAGCGTAAATTAAAATAATAATAATGTAAATACTAATAGAGCAAGAAATGCTTCACGTTCTTTCTTCGTTTATACTAAAAGTAATGCCCAATAAAGAGGTAGAACTGTCCATAAGTAGCAACAACTCTGAATTAGAGTCGTTTCTGTTGGAAGATAGTCATTTACCAGAAATTAAGTTTGTAAAGGAAAACAAACAATGTGGTTACAGAATATTTTTAATAGACCTTTCACAAGATCTCTCAAATATCAGCCAGAGCCTGATTAATCAGTACGGAATATGTCGTGAAAAAGAAGCAAAATTTTTAGCAATCATTCTTCACGGTGAAGCTATTGACACAGAAAAAAATCACTATTTTCAAAAGATGCTTGATGACTTGGGGAAAGACAGCCCTCTACACCGTCTAATATTTACAAAAGATCTCTACCAAAAAACATCAAGCTCCCCCATCACCCCATTAGATAAATACATTTACGAATCGATTAACACAAGCAATATAAATATCTCAGAAAAAGGTGAAAATTTAGTATTTCCTCTTAGTATTTCCGACTTCGTCAGAGCCATAACAAAAACATTGTTTTTGACAAATACCGCCGGTCAAAGTTTTTGGATATTAGGAGATCCAATTAAAGATCTCGAATTTGCCTATTTAATTAAGAAAAATATCAACAATCCTGAGGGTGGTGAGTCAGACATAAACACCTCAAAAAAGAACGATCCAAAAACAAACTCTCTTTTGGGAATCGGGAACAAAACAAGAGGCGAATTAAACTGGAATCCTGAAAACGAAATATACGAAGACTTAAAGCAAATCATAGGACAATATTCAAATGGCGAAAACAAAATAGAAATAAAACCAGCAAAATTAAACATAATTCACAGACTAATTCTTTGGGCTTACAAGCCAAGAAAGAAAAGAGAAAAATCCCTCCCTTCGATAAAAAAAATTGCAATTAAATTGATTGCCTTGCTACTGATTGTCATTTCTGCAACGGGAATTGTTTGTGTTGCCTCGACAGGAATGGCTCTAAAGCAACTAGAAGTGTCGCTTAATCAGACACTAAATGGCAATATAGAAAAATCAGTAAATAGTCTTCAGTCATCCATAAAACTCAAAAGAATAGGGGAATATGCTTTTTCGACGATTACACCTCTAGCAAACATAATTTCTCCAAAAGACACGGTAAAAATTGCTAATACCTACTCATTTATTGACTATAGTTCAACTAGCCTAGGAAATCTTCATCAGACCTATGTACTGGCGGAAAGACTACTACTTTCTCTAAATCCTTCAGAGCCAACTATAAACTATAGCGATTTAAGCCTAGCTCTTCACTCAAATCTAAGTCAGATTTATGAAAATCTTAATCAAATAATTATCTTAAGCAACAACAAGCTACCATCCTTCCTAGATAAAAAAATTAAAGAAAATAAAGAATTCCAAAATCTCAAGTTACTTGAAGATCAAATTGTTCAGTTCATAAAAATATCGGATGTAATTCCTGCGGTTTTCTCAAACGAGAAACCAAAAAATATTCTTGTTCTCTTGCAAAACTCACAAATTAGTAAACCAAGTGGGGGAGAGCTAGATTATTTTCTTCTTCTAACGCTAAATGAAGGCAAGCTTCTATCAAAAAAATACTTCACCCCTGAGGAAATTAACACACTGTATGAGGCATCTGTCTCTTCGTCTATCAAAACCAAAAGAAATGTCCCTCCACCACCAACAGTTCAAGATCTAGCAGAAAATCCAAACTTTCCAATTTCAGCAAATGATGTATCTCTAAGAATTGAAAAAACAATCAACACAAAACCCGATTTTGTAATAGCCACGAATGATCATCTGATTAAACAACTATTATCAGAAGAAAAATCAGCAAGCATTGATCAGTTTTCTGAAGAATTTATTGCGTCCTCAGGTGCCACGATCTACAAAGAAACTGTGGACGGATTTCTAGATCGACTATTCAAAAACAATATTCCGTTACCAGTAATTGGCAGAACTTTAGCAAAAATGATTGGAGAAAACCACATTCTTCTTTGGTCAAGCAGTCAAGAAATTCAAAAAATAATTTCCACACAGTCATACTCTGGCATTGTTATTCCACATCAATGCAATGTCAGTATCGGGTCAGGAAACAGTTGTATAGCAGAGACTAGTTACATAAGTGAAACAATGGACAATATTTCTCGTAAATCACCATGGGATAATCGTCAAATCACTCATAAAATTGATATTTCTTCAAACATAAGCCACGAGTACCAAATAGATTATCAACCCACAGAATTAAAGGCAACTCCGTCTGCCATTCTTACAAAATTTGATCTCTATCAAACAACTCCATCGACGATTGATCAAATATTACTCAACGACCTACCTACATCAATGAAGGATATTGTAAAAACCCAAGAAGGTAGGCTCGATCGTTATCAAATAACCCTAGGTCTGAAACCAAATCAAAACAACTCCATAATTTTTAAGACAACTACTTTTTCAGTAGATCTATCTACTCAAATCAACGCCTATTCTCTAACAGAGTATCGTCAGCCGGGGATTGTAGACAATGGAATTAGTTTAATAATCAACTATCCAAAAAACCTTCGACCTTCGATAGTGACATCTTCGTTTGAAGCTCAGCCCGAGCAAATGAGACTTACTCTTCCTCTACACATCTCAACATTTGGCTTCACTCTCGAACAAAACACCCAGTAAACTTGAGAAGCGGAGCCTAATCGGTTACAATACACCTCATGCAAAAGTTTATATTGAAAGCTGATAAAAGAACCGTTTTAGGAAGTAAAGTTAAACAACTCCGTCGAACCGGTGTAGTTCCTGCCAACCTATTTGGTAAAACTATCGACAGTCAAGCCATTCAGGTAAATGCAGTCGAATTCAACCGTGTCTACAAAGAGGCTGGTGAAACTAGCCTTATCTGGGTTTCTGTCGAAGGAGAAGACAAAGAGAGACCAACACTCGTTACTTCTGTTCATTTTAATCCGGTCACAGGAGACAAACTCCATGTAGATTTCCATCAGGTTAATTTGAAAGAAAAAGTTACAGCCAATGTTCCTGTTGAAATTATTGGACAATCCGAGATTGTTGAAGCAAACGAAGCCGTTCTTTCTCAATCTCTCAACGAAATTGAAATTGAGGCACTACCTACCGAGATTCCAGAAAGTATTACTTTCGATATCTCCTCACTTAAAGCTATCGGTGACCACCTTTTGGTTTCCGACGCCAAAGTGTCAGCTGATGTTGAAATCAAAACAGATCCAGAACAAATGGTTGTTTCCTTACAAGAACCTATGAAGGAAGAAGTCATTGAAGTTGAGGAAGTCGCCGAAGACGCAACTGGTGCAGAGACTCCTGCCGAAGGCGCTGAAGGAGAAGTTCCAGCCGAAGGCGAAGCTAAGTCCGAAGAGGCTCCAAAAGAAGAATAAGAAATTAGTTAGTCAAAAAAAAGACCCGCTTCTGCGGGTCTTTTTGTATATTGATCTATTTAGGCCAAGAATAGGATATTAAATATCCCTCGTTTTTAAACATTTCTTGCCACACAGCTTCTGTTACAAAAGGTACAAAAGGGTGAAGTAGTGCCAGCATTGTTTTATATCCATTTTTCAAAACAGCATCACTAACCAGTTTCTGTTTGTTCATCTCGATGGCCTCATCACAAAACCAGTGCCAGAACTCGTTGTAAGCCGTCTCAGACGCCAAACCCACCTTCATCTGATCAAGGAGCTTGGTAACTTCTGTAGTGACAGCTGAAAGCTTATTCTCAAACTCTTCATCCATTTCACCTTTAAGCACAATTTCTGCTTCCGGTTTTTCTACAATAAATCTTCCGGCATTCCATATCTTATTTCCAAAATTTCTCATTCCACGAACTTTATTTTCTCCTGTATTACTATCTTGACCTGCTGTTGTGCTCATGACAAGAGCCATACGTAGAGAGTCTGTGCCATACTTGGCGCAAAGCTCCAATGGATTAATCGCATTTCCCTTGCTCTTGCTCATTTTTTGCCCCTTTTCATCTCTTACCAGCCCATGAAGATAAACAGATTTAAAAGGAGACTTTCTTGTTAAATAAATACCCAACAGCATCATTCTCATTACCCAAAAGGGGAGAATATCATAAGCGGTTTCCATCACATCAGTTGGATAATATGCCTCAAAATCACCAACCAAGTTTGTTTTTAGAGTAACCACAGGCCACTGTCCTGAAGAAAACCATGTATCAAAAGTATCGGTTTCTTGGATATATCCTTCTCCTGGAGAGGTCTCTGAGACGACAAAATCAGTCTTACTTGAGTCGCGATACCAAACAGGAATCTGAATTCCCCAAACAATCTGACGACTAATATTCCAGTCGCGAAGGTTCATAAGCCAATGTCGCAAGATTTTATCTCTTCCTGCCCCCAATATTTTGGTTTCTTTCGTATCAAGAGCCGACAATGCTTTCTCAGCTAGAGGCTTAACTTTGATAAAAAATTGTTTAATTGGAAGAGGCTCGATTGCTCTATTGCAGCGATAACAGACACCCACACTATGAGAATATGGTTTCACCTCAACAAGACTACTTCCAAGATCAGTAATTATTTTCTCTCTACACGCGAACACAGATAAGCCAGCATAATCACCTGCCGCTTCAGTCATCTTTCCATTTGTGCCAATAACCGAAATTACTTCTAAATTGTGTCGCAACCCAACCTCCCAATCATTTGGGTCATGCGCCGGAGTAATTTTAACTGCACCTGTTCCAAACTCCATGTCTACCATTTCGTCACCCACAATTGGAATTTCTCTGTCGATTAATGGAATTCTTACTGTTTTACCTATTAAACTACTAAATCGCTTATCCTTAGGGTTCACAGCCACTGCAGTATCTCCAAGCATGGTTTCTGGTCTGGTTGTAGCCACTTTGAGCAAACCATAATCAATCGTATAAAGCTTGTCTTCTCGGTCTTCGTGTTCAACTTCAAGTTCAGAATACGCAGTCCCGCATTTTGTACAGTAATTAACCAATTTTTCATCTCGATAAATGAGCCCGTCTTCATGGAGCTTCTTAAATGTCTTAATTACTTCTTTTACGATCAAGGGGTCAAGAGTAAATTTGTATCTACTCCAGTCTGCGCTTGCGCCTAGCTTTTTCATTTGATTCAAAGCAACCCCTGTATTTTCTTGAACATAATCCCAAATCATTTTGTACAAAGTCCCACGATCAAAATCAAATCTACTCTTACCTTCCTTAGCCAGTTTTTTTTCGAAAACAAACTGAGTTTCTATTCCCGCATGGTCTGTACCGGGAAGCCAAAGAGCAGCCTCGCCCTTCATCCTGTGATAGCGGATAAAGATATCTTCAACTGTTACAAACATCGCGTGCCCAATATGCAAAGGATCGTTAGCATTTGGAGGAGGCATGATAATGGTGTATGGCTTCTTTCCGCTTTTCAAAAGTTCTTCTCCTGTTGGAGGAGTAAACGCACCACTCTCCTCCCAAGTTTTATAGAGTTTATCTTCGTACTGTGTATGATCGTAATTTTTTTGCATCTACTTTACATTGTATATGTATAAAAAGCCCTCGTTAATCTCCGGCAAAGGGGACTAACGAGGGCCATCTCAGGCGGTACCACCTCGTATTTTACTCATTTATTTTTTTGGGTTCTATTTTCCTTTCGGATTTCTTCCCTTGCTCCCGAAGTGACAAGCCTCGATCAAAGCTCCTCTATTTTATCACCAAGCGATTATCATCTCTGAACTAGACCCCAGTTTGAACAATTAAGGCCTGTATTTTTGCTCGAATCTTTGGCAACTCCTCGGCGATATATTTATCGTCTTCTTCCCGAACAATCTCATAAACCATTTCCGACAGCTCACCGATTTGATCATCAAGCCGGGGAAGTAGAGCCTTAATTTGTTCGTCGGTAATGTCTTCAGGTAGTCTTTCCAATATCATTTGAGCAATTTCTTTGGCCCGGTCGCCGCTAATTTCCTTAAGCGCTAATTTCTTTCCAATAGTCGCAACAATCGCTGACTCTAACTGTTCTCTAGTAATGTTTATTTTCATATCTGATTATTTGATTAATTCATTAACTATTTTTAAATAGGCATCTCTTGCCTCAGGATTCTCGGGAGACCTTGCCCCGTGAATTAAACCAAACCCGTATGCATTAACTGACAATAATCTTTTATATGTGTCAGTATCCCCGGAATCTCTTGCTGTCTTTAATGCACTATTAAGTTTCGTCAATAGACCGAGATAATCCTGAGAGGATATTTTTTCAGGAATTACAGCTTCTTTTGTGGGGGTCGCTTTTTCAAGCGATACCTCATTTTTCTTTGTAGATAGTTCTACTGGTTGTTCTTTTCCTGAGGCTATCCCGATTACTTGTCTTTCTGAGAGCTTTTCAATTTGCTCTGAGGGAATTATCCAACCATCCTGGGAGTCCTTTTTCCATCCCATCTTATCTCCAACATAATTTATGTATTCTGTATCGTCATGCGTTTCCTTCGCCAATCGATGAGCTTCCTGTTCAATTTCTTCAGGAATATTGATTCCAAAATTATTACGTTTACTGTAATCAGCTTTAGGGTCAAATTCTCCTGAAAGGGGCTGTGAACCAGGTCGACTCATTCTCCCCAAAATGGCGAGTCCCAGCGAAAAATTTCCATTATCATCAAACACAGCACCCTCTCTTACCCAGGTAGCTCTTTTCCCTGAAGGCAAAATAGGATCAACCTTTGTTTTCTCCGCAGGAGCTATCTCTTTCTGAATAACACCGACCCCTTTACTTTCGAGTGTATTTCGAAGCTGATCAACAGGCACTCCTGATTCCTTGGCAAAGGTTAATAATGTTTGAAATGCATCCTGAGACAACTCACCTGATATAACCAGCGGAATTTGTTTATCAATCTCTGATAAATAACCCCGAATTTGGTCGTCATTCAAAGATGAATTCTCTGGCTTGTTGGTTGTATCTTCAGTAATCTTCACACTCTCATCTTTTTTTTCAAACGACCGAACAGGTGCTTCTGTCTCCGGCATTTCAGCTCGTCGTCTTCTTTTGTCTGCTTCAATTTCTTCTTCAGTTGTTCCAATATCAAACGGCTTTGTGTTTATGCTACTCTCATAGGCGTTTTCCACCTTTGCTGCGTCTATTCCTCTTTGCTCTGCCGCTTTTGTTCCGACTTCACCTACTCTTACAGCGGTAGGGGAGGCTAATTTTCCGTCAATTATAGGAGTTTTGTCAAAATCATCGCCAATATTGAAGTTCGACGGCTCTGTTCCTGCCAATCGTACTAAGTCAGCCCTGTCTGGAATTCCGGGTGTCTCTTTGTTTAAGGCATTTAAAGCCGCCTCTGTTCCCAGATGATCGACAGGTTTGGCTTGTTCAACTTGAGGTACTTTAGAAATCTCGGTCGTTTTTTGACCTTCAGAATTGTTTTCGTTTGAATCCATAAAAATATTATAGCTTGTTTAAACCGTCGTCACGCTTGGATTCGGTTTTAACTCAACCGGTTTTACTTCGTGTGGTGCCAAAATAGCTACCGCACCAACCATCGCTGCATTATCACTACAGTATCTTAACTCTGGACAAAAAAACTTAGTTCCTCCAACATTATCCACCGCAGATTTCAACTCTTCTCTAAGTTGTTTATTTGCCGCCACACCACCAGCCATAAGAACACTTTTTGGTTGATATTTTTCTACCGCCTTCATTGTTTTTTTAATCAAAACTTCAATAATCGCTTCGGAAAACTCCCAAGCTAACATGTCGCGGACTTCTTCGTTCAAAGTTCCAATCTCCGTTACGGTTTTGGCTATTGCCGCTTTTAGTCCCGAAAAACTCATATCCAGGTTATCCTCGTTTATCAAAGGCCTCGGTAATTTATATTTTCTCCCAAATTTACTCTTCATTTCTTCGGTTACTCTTTCTGCTGCCTTAGAAATTTCTGGGCCTCCAGGGTAGGGTAGTTCCAAAAGTCTTGCCGCTTTATCAAATGCCTCACCTACAGCATCGTCTCTGGTTCCACCAATCCACTCCCAGTTTTTTATATCCTTCATCAATACTAAATCCGTGTGACCTCCGCTCACTACCAAAGCTACAGCAGGGAACTGTGGCACTTTTGTTTTATCATCTTCCACAATCCAGTTAGCAAAAATATGTGCCGCCATATGATTAACGGCATACAAAGGTTTCTTCCATGACCAGGCAAGTGCTTTGGCAGACTCTACTCCAACTAACAAACTGCCCATCAATCCAGGGCCATAACTGACTGCTATTCCCTGAATATTTTCTTTATCTTCTCCAGCCGCTTCCATTACCACGGGAACAATACTTTTAATTTGTTCCCTGGCTGCCACTTCTGGCACAATTCCACCATATTTCTGGTGCATTAGTACCGAGCTAGCCACAATGTTACTCACAATTTTTACTCCCGCTCCACAGTTTTCTACCACAGCTGCTGCCGTTTCGTCACACGTACTCTCGATGGCTAATATTTTCATTTTGCTATTTTAACTCTTTGTCCCTTTAAGATACACCGCCGCCCATGGCTGATAGTTACTATAAAAAGTCTTTTCAATAAGCGTTTCAGTTCCCTTCATCACCTTGTAATTGAAAGATACTTTTGCTCCCCAAGCCGACCAATCAATTTGCTTTGTTTGTCCAGCAGGGAGTGTAGGATCGTCAACATATATTGTTGGAAGGGGGGAAGACTGTCCAGAAATCTTTGGTTCAGATACCACAGACACTCTTCCGTCTTTTGTTCCATAAATCTGCACACTCATTTTGTAATTTTTGGTATCTACTTTTGTCTGAATTAATATATGATTTTCAGTGTCATTTAAAAATTTCAAATCCACACTAGGGTTGTAAACTGTAGCGTCAATTCCAGGCTTACTATCTTGCTCGTAATATCCAACACGATAAGCGTGAGCTTTTCTCTCGGTAATGGGGAAACCAGCATTTAATGCAGCTCTAAAAACAGTAGTTGAAACCTGACAAACTCCACCACCATCGCCCAATATTGTTTTCCCTCCACTAATAATATAAGCAGATTGATACCCAGATGCACGAGAAATATCTCCAACTGACTTGTTAAAAGAAAACTCTTCTCCTGGAGCCACAATAGTACTATTTATTCGACTTGAAGCCAGATTTACATTAAAGACTCTTCCGGGGATTGAATGAAAAAATGTCGACTTTCCTTCTCCAATAAGTTCTTTTATACCCAAGTTGTTGATATCACCAGTTTTAATTCTTGGATTTGTGATGATCACTGGAATTTCCAGCCCCTCTTCTTCAGCCGACACAATAGTCTGGGCAAGTTTTTCATTAAAACTAGGCACATCAATTATTTTTCCAACTACCTCTGGTTTAAACTCGAGAACATTGCCTTCTTCGAACTGAAAGACAGCGTCGCGTGGCTCAGTCTCGACCTGTTGCTGTATTCTCGCCATCAATGTTTCAAACTGATCAGGATCAATGGTGCTGTTTATTAAGCCAAACAAAGACATTATTTCAGATTTGTCGAGTTTTTCTTCAAAGCCAGACTGTTTCAGTGTTAGACTTCTCTCACCCCACTTGTTTAATTATTCAATAGCCTGATCTGTAAGTTCCTTATTTTCCTTAGCAGAAACAACCTCTCGAGGTATATCAACAATTTGTTTGTCTGGTAATGACCAGTGATAAACAATGTCTTTTATGAGTCTGTTTTTTACAATTTCTACACCATCTTTTCCAGAAACAACCTCGACATTATTGTTATTTATCACAAGCTTTGGCCACACAGGCTTTTGGTTGAAATCTGAAGCCAATTGATCAACATATCCGAGCAAATCATCTTCGCTATAGCTGATTGGTACAGAGATGTTTCTTGAGGAAAATAGAATATCTATTTGTTCAGAAAGTTGTGTAAGTAAATTACCATTTCTACCCACAGAGTAAGCTTGCTCAACTGCCCAAACAAAGTCTCTCTCAACCTTTATTTCACTAAGTTTATCTATTTCCTTATCATTAATTCTCAAAATTACGCTATTTGGGTTTGTTGAATAATACTTTCCGATAAGTTTTAAAGCAGTTATTTTGTCCATTCCTCCAACATTTATTCCAGAAATTGCAACTTTGGGAAATATTAGATTTCTATATGCTAGCCTAAAACCAGCATATGAGGCGCAAACCACTAAAAGGATTATTACTAAAACCCACAGAAAGTTCTTTAATCTATTCATTCTTGCTATAATTTAAATCGGTGTCGTGTATCATTGCGACTCTACTATTTTAGCTTAAATTTATTTATGGACAATCAATTTCCTCTCCCCGGACCAATCACACCTGGGAACACAACTCCAATAGAGCCAGCCCCACTTCCTACTCCAGAAGAAGCAGCTCCACCTCCTCCGAGTTACGTTGCTCCAGACTCCAAAAAACCACCCGTTGTCAAGCCGTCTCCTCTTAAAGTCATTCTTCCGATTTTTGCAGGAGTTCTTGTGATTGGAGGAATAGTTTTCGGTATCACCAAGCTAATTAGTTCTCGCTCATCAACGAGCTCAACCCAACCCGGACAAGCCATTACCATTACATACTATGGTTTATGGGAACCATCGTCTGTGATGAAACCGGTAATAGATGAGTTTGAAAAACAAAATCCAAATATCAAAATTAGTTATCAATTGCAAAGCCCTCAAGATTATCAAGATCGTGTAAAAACAGCCCTCGAAGGTCAAAACTCTCCTGACATCGTAAGACTTCACTCCACGTGGCTTCCAATTTTTGCAAAAAGCCTTTTACCAGCACCTGCTAATTCTGTTTCAGCTACCGAAATTTCCACAAACTTTTATCCTATTGTTGCCAAAACTCTAGTCGCTGGTACTCAAGTATATGGAATTCCTATGACCATGGAGGGCCTCGCTCTCTTTATGAACAACTCTATGTTCCAGCAGAAGTCACTTCAACCACCAAAAACTTGGGAAGATGTTCTTTCTTCAGCCAAGGCTCTCAAAGAAGTAGACCCTCTTACTGGAAAAATTGTTCGAGCAGGAATAGCGCTCGGAAATACTGCCAATATTGATCACTGGCCAGATATTGTAAGCCTCATGCTTCTTCAAGCAGGCGTCAAACTCACCAATCTCACCGGACCCGAAGTCGCCGCTACCCTAAATTACTACACTGATTTTGTAACAAAACACAGGGTTTGGGACGACACCATGCCACCATCTACAGTCGCTTTTGCCAATGAGAAAGTAGCCATGATAATTGCCCCCGCTTGGAGAGCCGCTGAAATAAAAGCCATTAACCCTTCTCTTTCTTGGCAAACAGTCTCTGTCCCTCAGCTTCCTGACTCAGACATAGTCAACTGGACATCTTTTTGGTTTGAAGCCGTCGGCAAAAATAGTAAACATCCAGCTGAAGCTTGGAAATTTGTAAGCTTCTTAGCCTCAGCCAAAGCTCAACAAATTCTATTTGACTCTGCAACTACAGAGAGAGAGTTTCCTCAACCTCCAGCCAACAAAGCTGTGGCTGCTCTAGCTCAAAACAATCCTGTTATTGCTCCCTTCGTCACCAGTCTTGATACAGCCCGTACTTTCTATACTGCCAGTCACACTCGAGACTCAAAAACGGCTTTAAACTCTCGTCTTATAAAGTATCTTGAAGACGCAGTCAACGCGGTGGCTCAAAACCAAGACTCAGTCAAATCTCTTGAAACTTTAAACAGTGGATTTATTCAGGTTTTATCCCAGTACGGCTTAGTTGCAGCTCCCATCTCCACCCCCACACCATAATTTATGGATCTAGCCAATGCAGTTTCCAAAACCAAGGCTTATGCGGGCTTCTTTAATTATCCTCTTTCAGAAGAGGAAACTCATCACTGGTTAATCTCAAAAAACGTCGTTTCTAAAGCATCTATCAAAAAGTTTTTTTCACCTTTAAATTCAAAAGAGCTAATCTACAAAAAGAATTTACTAAAAAATACCAAAACAAAAGAAAAACTAGCTCTAGAAATATTAAAAATTACCCGATTTATCCCCTTTATCCGTCTTATTGCCCTTACAGGATCCGTCGCAGCAAACAACTCAAAAAAAGAAGACGATTTAGATCTTTTAATTATTACTCAAGAGAACTCTCTTTGGTTAGTTAGACCATTATTTTTACTACTTCTGTCTTGTAATTTTTCTCGTCGACATCCAAGGGACGCCTCGCGCAAAACATCAAATGCCTTTTGTCCAAATCTCTGGTTAGACACTTCTTCTTTAAAAATTCCGGCAAATCGACAGAATTTATATACAGCCCATGAAGTTCTTCAAATTAAACCACTCTTTGATAGGGGACAAACCTATCTTAATTTCATTTCAGCCAACCGCTGGACCAAGCATTATCTTGCAAACGCTTATTATTCTTTCTCACAAAAAATTCCAGTCCAAAAACAAACACAACTCTATTCATATATTTTGTTTCCTCTAAATTTGCTATTGTTTTTTCTTCAATTTGTTTATATGTTACCTAAAAAAACCACTGAAACCGTTACTCTTCATACAGCTTTTTTTCACAAAAATAATCTTTCAAAAACACTCAATAATCATCTCAAAAACAACTCGTTATAATTACCTAAGACATGGACATCTTTACTACCTATTTTTATCAGCCGTTTTTTAATATTTTAGTTGGAATTTATTGGTTAGTTGGTCAAGTATTTCCAAACCCAGACATGGGAATTGCCGTTATTTTGTTTGCTGTTGCTGTTCGCATAATTCTTCTACCTATCGACCTAGCCGGAGATCGTTCTGCAGAGGACAAATACAAGATTTCCGAAAAAATCAAAGAACTTAAAAAAGAACTTGCAGCAGATCCTATCCGACTTAGATCAGAGATGAAGAAAGTTATGCGTACTCGTCCTGGAGCCATTATTTCCGAAATCATCAATGTCATTATTCAGGTACTGGTTATCTTGATGCTTTATCGCATATTTGTAACAGGGCTCGAGGGAGCTGATCTTCACCTTCTTTACAGCTTCATGCCCAAAATTCAAACACCAATTAATCTAATGTTCCTTGGGGTTTATGATCTATCACACACAAACAACTCTCTAAACGTTCTTCAGAGCGTCATGATTGCCGCAAATGAGGCTATGCATTTATATTTTTCTCCTGTAAAACCAGACAAGAAAGATTTTGTATCTTTAGTTATTCTATTTCCAATAGTCTGTTTTATTGTCTTTATGTTCCTTCCTGCCGGTAAAAAAATATATATTATTACCTCAATTGCCTTTACCATGACAGTACGAATCGTCAAGCAGCTTATGTACCTCGTATATTCTTTTCAAAAAAAACCAGCTCCTGTGCCTGTTGAAGATACCTCATCCGTCTCGGAAAAAGACCTTCCCTCAATGCCAACCCCAACATCTGACGAAAAGAAGATATAATATGAAAAGCTATGGCAGATTTTGATAAATTGGTTGTATCCTTCCTCGTTGACGAAATCGTCGGCGGATTTTTCATTTCAGTTCCTCCAGGACATGTTGCCTGTGTTTATGATCGTGGTCGTGGAGTTCTCAAGAGTGTATGGGGTCCGGGTCTTCATCTCAAAATCCCCTTTTGGCAAATAGCTAAGTTATTTAACGCTCAAATTCTCGAATACACCATTCGTCATGGTTTTGATTTATCCCAAAAAGAGTCTTTAGGAGATGAACCTATTGTAGCCATGACCAAAGATGGTAAAACTATCTCTATCGAAGGCTCAATTCTATTCAAACTAGATAAAGCCAACGCCCCCGAACTTTGGGAAAATATTGGAGACAATTTTATCTCAAAAGTTGTTCGTCCTTATTCTCGAAGCCGAATTTCCTCTGGCTTTAGTAAACATAATGCAGGAGATATAAGCTCCGAAAGATCAAAAATTGAAAACACCATCAAAGAAGAGCTCAATAAACTATTTGAAGACAAAGGTCTTATTATTGAGAGCGTTCTTTTGTCCGAGATAAAAATTGTTGATTCCGGTTCAAAACAACCCGTTCAGACAATAGTCTCCACTCCCGCAACAGCTTAAGTTTGTATATACTAATATCATGGCCTCGCCCAACTATTCTGTACTGCAGATTCGTCCTGCCAAAGACTCGCTTACTGGCCAAGCTGCCTTTGTTGAGTTTTTAGCCTCAATCAAGTCTTCTCTCAAGGCTGGTTTCATTGATAGACTTTTAAACACCTTTGAAACAATTACCTTAGAGATAGCTAATCTCAACCAAACAACATATTTTGTTATAGCTTGTCCTCCACGACTTGAACACCTAGTTCGCTCACAAGTAGCCGCTCAGTATCCTACAGCTCTTATTACTCCAATGAAAGACTATCTTTCTGACTGGCTTACTCACGGTGAACCTCAGATGGGTCAACTAGTTCTCACCGGCCCATCAACCTTACCCATAAACGTCACTGAGGACGAAAAGGTTGACCAAATGACAGCTATTTTGGGTAGTCTCTCGAGAATTCCAACCGGACAAGCCGCAGTAATTCAAATCTGTCTATTTGCCGCTCCAGAAAACTGGCAAAAAGCATTACGAAAGACACTTGAACCAAAGCCTGTTGCCGAAGGTCAGCCCAAACCACCACCTAGTGCAGAAAAAACAATGGTCGAACGAAAGCTTGCCTACCAAGCTTTTGGTTGTGATATTCGTCTCGTTGCAGTTTCGCCCAGCGAAGCAACCTCTGGTCAGCTTTTATCGCAGATTGCAGCTGCTTTTGGAACTTACTCTCTTTCAGAGGGAAATGGTTTCAAGCTAAAAGTCGTCAAACCTGCCTCTGCCAAAAAATTAAGTGAAATGATCATCGAGCGATCCGCTAAGTTCTCAAATCAATATCAATTTTTAAATTACTCAGAAATCTCCGCCATTTATCACTTCCCAGGTTTTAACTTAGCCAATATTAAGGGTATTGCCTGGGGAAAAACCCTCAGAGGAGAGCCTCCAGTCAATCTTCCCATCGCCGAAGACATGACCGAAGAGGAAAAAAAGGAAGTAAATTTCTTTGCCAAAACCGAGTTCAAAAACAGAATGGTCTCTTTTGGAATGAAAAAAGGGGAAGATCGTCGCCGCCATGTTTATGTCTTGGGTAAATCTGGTACTGGTAAATCAACCCTCCTAGCTAACATGGCCATAAGTGATATTCGTCACGGTGAAGGAATGGCTCTTGTTGATCCTCATGGTGACACCGCCGAACATCTTCTTGATTACATTCCTGCAGACAGAATTCAAGACGTCGCGTATCTTGACCCATCAGTTGTCGGCAAATCTTTTCATCTAAACCCTCTATATGTCAAAAACCAAGCCTACGCCGAGCTTGTTGCCTCAGGCATCGTTTCTATTTTTAGTAAGCTCTATGGCAATTCATGGGGTCCTCGTTTGGAATATATTTTGCGTAACTGTTTGTTGACTTTAGTTGCCAAGCCAGGTGCAACACTTCTTGACGTTCCTCGCATACTAACCAACAAAGTTTTTCGTGAAGAGTATCTTGCTGCCGTTCAAGATCCAGTACTTCATAACTTTTGGCACGATGAGTATGACAAATACTCCGAAAAGTTCCAATCTGAGGCTATTTCACCTATTTTAAACAAGGTTGGTCAGTTTATTACTTCACCCACAATTAGAGACATCATCAGCCATCCAACATCTACAGTTGATTTTGAAGACTTAATGAACAATGGCAAAATTATTATTCTCAATCTTCCTCAAGGAAAAATTGGTGAAGACAATGCAGCCTTACTAGGTGCCATGTTCATTTCTCAAATTCAGATCGCCGCCATGAATCGTGCCAACATGGCCGAGTCAGAACGAAAAGATTTCTTCCTTTACGTCGATGAGTTCCAAAACTTTGCCACAACTTCGTTTATAAAGATTCTCTCTGAGGCACGTAAGTATCGTCTCAATTTAATTCTTGCAAACCAGTATACTGCCCAGCTTCCCATAGAAATTCAAGATGCCATTTTTGGGAACGCCGGAACGCTCATTAGTTTTGTGGTTGGTGCAGCAGATGCAAACCGTCTCATGAACGAGCTCGGAAACTTTTACACTCAAGATGATCTCGTCGGCTTAGCTCGATATCAAATAATCGTTAAAATCTCCGTCAACGCTTCGATTTCTAATCCTTTCTCAGCCACAACGCTTCCTCTTCCAGAAGACAAGAGTGGTAATCGCCAACGAATCATTGAAATGAGCGAAGAACAATTTTATAGAAAAACTGAAGCACTCGATATGACTCAAGCGTCAATTTATGCTCCTAGTCCACCTCCAGCCCCCAAGAGGGAATATCGCCCTAACCCCCAGCCATACTCAAATCAAAGATCTGAAGACCGCTCATACTTTCAGGCTACTCCTTACAGACCTCAACAACAGCCTCCACGCCCCAATTATTCTCCTCCGTCACATCCGGTAGAGAGACCTACTTCTCAAACACACACACTCCCTTCAAGGCCAATTCCTCCAGTTGCAAAGATTACTTCTAAAGAACCAACTCTTGAAGACTTAGACAAAGACAGGGCTGAAGGTCTTCGACCGAGTGTGGTTGGGTGTTTCTTAAACTCTGGCAAGATACTTTTTGTCTATCAAAAAAATCACAAACTCTGGCAGCTACCTCAAGGGGGAGTAGACAATCGAGAGAACATAGTCCAAGCATTCAAACGTGAAATGACCGAAGAACTTGGAGAAAATTTTGTAAAACAAACAAGCTTCAAGCCAACTTTAATTATTGTCGATAAGATTGAGTTCCCGCCAGACAAACAAGGTCTGCGCGATATGCAGACAGACGCAGGTGTAGATGTAGTAATGAAAGGGAAAAAATACTATTTTCTTTACGCCACCTCTTCCTCATCCAATTTGATATTTCCAAGCGATGAAGAATACAATGATTTTAAGTGGGTAAGTTATGACGAGGCTGTAGAACTATCAAAGTCATCGTCTCAAGGAGGTAAGCTCAGAATTACCACAGCTGCCCTTGAAGCTCTAAAAACAAAAAATCTTCTTAATTCAGAAACCAAAGTTATTAATCAAAACAAAAAAGATGAATCCAGATCAACCAATCGACCCCCAAGGTCAAATTCCAAGCCAGCCTCTTTCACCAACCCCCCCAGAGCCAACACCACAACAGACTTGGCCAATCGACCAGAATCAACCATCACTACCTCCAGCGGAGGAGACAGCCTCCCAACCGTTACCCCAGAGCCAGGAGCCAACCTCCCAGCCTCCATCCCCAGTAACCCCACCTCAGCCTAAAAAATCTGGTTTCTTAAAAACGTTTTTTATTGTCATTGCCTTAATTCTTTTTGGAATTCTTCTTGGTGTCCTCGCTGCCAGATATATCCCAATGCCAAGTGCTGTCGTTACGCCAACGCCCACACCAACCACATTAATTACACCCACACCCACCGTGTCGGTTAATCCTTCAGCTTCAATCTCTGGCGTAATAGTACAGAACGCTTCAATCTCTGGTGAGCTGGTTAAAGACGCATCAAGCTCAGCTCAGTTGTAAAAGAAGCTCTAAAACTAAACAATTGTTCAGTCATAAAGAGACAGACGATGATTTAAATAGATAAAAATGGATAATCAGATTGTCAATCAATCCACCCAAACGAGCGAAACTCCGCCGCAGATAAACACGCCCACACCTCAGCCAATATCTCAACATATCCAAAACCCTCCCAAAAACTCAAACTTATTAATAATCATCCTTGTTGTAGCCATAGTTGTTACTGGTATTGTTTTTGGAATTCTCGTCACCAAACTCCTTTCGGATGCTAACAAATCAGCCTCAGTAACAAATATTGAAGGAACAGAAAGCTGGCTTACGTACACAAACAAAGCTTTAAAATACTCCATAAGCTATCCTTCTTCTTGGACGCTTCAAAATTTGTCAAACGGAAAGTTAATTAAAATTTACAATCAACCAGATAAAACAAAACCGGTAGGCGAGATATTTATAGAAAAAGTTTCCTTAGTCCCAATAAATATTAATGAGTATGTCGATACTGTGGCGATTGGGAATACTCAATTTCGGTGCTATTCCGATCAAGTGTCAAAGACGTGGTGCTATCTTGAAAATGGAAAGTCCATAAAAATATCTCTTTTGATAATAAAAGATCAGGATGAAACATACAATCTTGTTTTGTATAAGATTCTTTCTACATTCAATCTCAGGTCTGAGCTGGCAAAGATTTCTACAGAGCAGTTAACTGCCGGCTGGTACTGGGGGAACAAAGAGCAAAAACTCCCTGGGACTCCACTAACATGGACATATACCGAAGCAGGCAAAAGCTCTTGTTGGCACAAGGCAGGAGTAACTTGTAAGGAAGTATCAAATACTACGGTAAATTATTCTTGCCCAGCGAGTGGTTGGGTTGACTGTATGCCCGTACTTGATGCCACCAAAACTGCTGCTTGTTCCTTCGAGGCGATGGAATGGTACAAAACCAACTGCCCCAATTTCCAAGGTGCGGCTCTCTAGGTCTTGACAAATATATTTGTTTTGTTTAAAAATAGCACTCATAAGAGGAGAGTGCTAGCATAGTGTATACTCAACTCTTAGGTCTTATCAATTAAATTAATACGTATGGTTAACACCCTCACCGTTAAAAAACTCCAGCCAGCTCCCGGCTACCTTTTAGTTGAGCCAGCCAAACAAGAAAAGCAGACTTCTTCTGGTCTGTACCTTCCTGATTCTCATTCCGAAAAACCACAGTATGGTACTGTCCTTGCTGCCGGTGGAAAATTAATCAACGATCGAGGCGTCGAGGTTGACTCTCCAGCCAAGTCGGGGGATACAGTCATCTACAAAGAATGGGGGGGAAATGAAGTAGAAATCGGTAACACTAAATACCAGTTTCTCAAATTCGACGACATATTAGCAATTGTTAAATAAAAATGGCCAAACAAATAATTTTTTCAGAAGATGCTCGAACCAAACTAGTTACTGGTGTCAGTAAACTAGCCAGAGCCGTTGTAACTACACTAGGTCCCAAAGGCAGAAATGTCGCTATCGATAAAAAATGGGGCGCCCCTACAGTTCTTCATGATGGTGTCTCTGTTGCTAAAGAAGTCGAGCTCCAAGATCCTTTTGAAAACATGGGAGCCCAGCTCGTCAAAGAGGCAGCCAGCAAAACCAACGACATAGCAGGAGACGGTACTACTACAGCTACACTTCTCGCCGAACAAATCGTCATTGCTGGCATGGATAGCATAACCAAAGGCGCCAATCCAATGCAAATGAAAAGAGGCATTGATAAGGCGGTCGCCGCTGTTGTCAAAGAGTTAGGAAATATCAAAAAAGATCTCAAAGAATCAGACTGGGAGGCTGTTGCCACTATCTCTGCTCAGAATCCTGAAATTGGCAAGCGAATTGCCGAAGCTCTTCTCTCTGTGGGCAGAGACGGAGTCGTCACCGTCGAAGATTCCAAAGGAATGGAGTTTGCCATCGAAAAGAAAGAAGGTATGCAGTTCGATAAGGGCTATGCATCCGCCTATTTTGCAACAGACGCCAGCAATATGGATGCCACAATAGAAAATCCATATATCCTCATCATTGATCAAAAAATCAGTGCCCTAAACGATATCGTGCCTTTCTTGGAAAATACAATGAAAGTTACAAAGAATATTGTCATTATTGCCGACGATATCGAAGGAGAGGCTCTTGCTATGTTGGTCGTCAACAAGATGCGTGGCAACTTCAACGTTTTAGCGGTCAAGGCACCCGCCTTTGGTGACAGACGAAAGGCTATTCTTCAAGATATCGCCATTCTCACTGGGGGAACACTCATCTCCGAAGACACTGGTAGAAAACTTGACTCCGTCACCATCGAAGATCTTGGTCAAGCCGACAGGGTCTGGGCAGACAAAGACAATACTCAGATTATCGGAGGAAAAGGAGACACAGTTGCACTTCAAGCTAGACTAGTTCAGATCAAAAAAGAATATGAGAAAGCCAGTTCCGAATTTGATAAAGAAAAGTTAGCCGAGAGAATCGCCAAACTTTCAGGGGGTGTTGCTGTCATCAAGGTCGGTGCAGCTACAGAGGTTGAATTAAATGAGCTTAAAGAAAGAGTCAAAGACGCCGTTGGTGCTACCAAAGCAGCCATTGATGAAGGTATAGTTCCTGGTGGCGGTGTTGCTCTTCTCAAAGCTCGCAAGGTCCTCGAAGGACTCAAAGGAGACAACTCTGACGAAGAAGTCGGTATTCAAATAGTCAAAAACTCTCTATCCGAACCTCTTCGTTGGTTAGCCAAGAACTCTGGCTTCGACGAAAATCTTGCAATAAAGACAGTTGAGGATAGTAAAAACGTAAACTTTGGTTTCAACGCACTTACCTTGGATTTTGAAGACATGATCAAAGCCGGAATTCTTGATCCAGTAAAGGTTACTCGCTCCGCCCTTCAAAACGCGGCTAGTGTTGCCGCCATGATTCTTACCACAGAGTGTCTTATCACAGATATTCCTGAGGAGAAGAAAGACGTAGCTACCCCCAATATGGGCGATATGGGTATGTAATTAAATGTAATGTTTTAAAAAGAGCCTCTCTCGAGGCTCTTTTTTTGATATAATCGCTCCAATCTGCACTCTAAAAGGAGAACAAAATGTCCCCACAAGCTGATCAAGGGCTCGAGAAGGAAATTGTCAACATAAAATTAAGACAAGAACAATCTCTAAATAATTACTTTGATAACTATGTTTGCAAAACCGCCCTTCATATTGCCGAAACCCGACAAAAATTTGAAAAAGAAAACCCAGGAATAGATTTTGAACAGTCGTTTTTAATAGGCTTTCTTGATGATAATAAATCTCTTGTCGTTTTTCGTTTTACCAATGGACAATGGAGCTGCTATGCCACTGGTTACGAGAGTTACAAAGAAAGAGACAGTTGTCTGATTAATCTCCTCGATAAATTTCTCCACGTAAAATAACAAAAGCCCCCTAAAGATAGGGGGCCTTTTTATTACTTGTTTAATAATATCTTATCCACAAAAAACATTAGTTTTCCACACAAGATAAATGATTGATAAATCAATCCATATTATGCACAAAACTGTTGGAAACTCTTTACCTCTTGTTTACCGTACCTAAAGCGAGGTAAGGCTGAGGGTTAATATTCTTTTCGTTTTTGATCACTTCCAAATGAAGGTGGGGGCCGGTAGTTTTTCCTGTAAGTCCAACCTCACCAATAGGTTTATCGGTTGTGACAGTATCTCCTTCGTTTACGAAGACTTTACCCATGTGTCCATATAGAGATACGATTCCGTTTCCGTTATCAATAGATACATATCTTCCATAACCATATCTAAGGTATGAAACCTTAATAACCACACCATCTTTAATAGGATAAATCTTAGATCCCAAAGGAGCTGTAAGGTCAATTCCTGGGTGTCCATAATGGAACCCCTGAGAAATACCTGTGTATTCAGGAAGAACATTGGCAAAACTTTTACGGGTCTCAACAGGAATCTCTGAGTTTAGAGACTGCATGTTAGCTGTAGCCACTGTTTGGTCGATAGGAAGAAAAACTAAACCAGAAGCAAGGGAGGTCACCGAGATGACTCCGCCCAAGACGGATTTAAAAGTTTTTCCTTCGAACATCGGTCTAATAAGTTTTGAGACGGGGTTAGATGTTCTGGTTTTAGGTAGTATGTTTAGTATCATAAACGCGGGTATAAGCCCACCTTAGGTACAAAAAAAGCTTGAATTTCTCAAGCGAACGGTATCATACCATATCAAAATTGAAATGTCAAGCCTATAGCACTCAAACGACACTCCGTTTGGTGTATCCTTAATTTATCTATGCTAACCAAAGAGCTAATTCAAAATAAGAATGTTTTGCTTCGAGCTGATCTTGATGTGCCCCTAAAAGAGGGAAGAGTAGAAAACGATTTTCGCCTCAAAGCTCTGCTTCCAACCATCAACTTTTGTCTCGAGCACGCCAAAAAAACCATAATAATTGGCCATCTAGGTCGTCCGGAAGGGGAGGAGGCTGGCTTGAGCCTAGCTCCAGTCGTAGAAACACTAAAAAGCTTGCTAAATCAACCCATTCAGCTTATACCTTCGGGTTTCTCTCCAGGGGAGAGATGGGGAGGGGAATCCCCCCTAGCCGTCATGGAAAACATTCGCTTTGACCCCCGTGAAGAAAATATTGATAGGGGATACGCAAATTTTTTGTCTAAAGGTGCCGATATCTATATATACGAATCGTTCGCAAATTACCGTAAATCGACCAGTTTAAGCCTAATACCCGAAGTTTTACCGACCGTGACTGGTTTTAGGTTCGATTTGGAAGTAGAGGCTCTCCTAAAAGTGCTTACCAATCCCCTTCATCCCACCCTTCTTTTAGCCTCAGGCGCGAAGCTAGACAAGCTCGAAATAATTAAACAAATCGAGCCTAAATTTGATCAAGTTCTTCTCGGTGGTTTACTAGGAAAACCAGAAGAGCGTACACCTGACGGTCTTGACCTCTCAGAAGAGACCACTTCCCTATTTATACAGCGCATTAATGAAGCTAAAACAATCGTCATCAATGGTCCTGTAGGCATGTACGAAGACGGATTGCACGATAAAGCCACTAAGGCAGTCTTTGAAGCTATTATTTCCTCAGGAGCCTATTCAGTAGTCGGTGGTGGTGACACCCTAGCCGCAATACCCTCTCTGGGTCTTTCCTATGCCTCTTTTAGCTTCGTCAGTACCGGTGGTGGTGCAATGCTCGAGTATTTAGCTACAGGCACTCACCCAGTACTAGAGGTCCTCAAGGGGGCAAAATAAACCTGTTTTTATTGTTTTTGTTCTATACAATAAATATTAATGGGTGCCTTAATCGCCACTATTTTTACGGTTATAACGCTAGCTATTTCCTCAATTTTTGTTTCTAATGAGTTAGCTACAAGAAGATCCGTTTCACCCAACTCTCCAGAAAGTAAACCTGCAGCTTCGAGTTGTAAACCATGTAGTGACGACGAAAAAGGCGCTGGTAAAGATGCTAACGGCTGTTATATCTGTGTAAAAACTAATGGTTCAAGCCCTACGACCAATAATAGTTCTACCTCTAACTCGAGTAATTCTTGTGCAGGTCCACTCTCAGCTTCGTTGTGCAAAAACAAAAATGTTGGAGATACAGAATGTGTTGGCGGTGTGATTTTAAAGTGCTTACGTACAAGTGGCTTAAACTGTTCTGCTTATGACACAAAAGTACCGTGCGGAAATTCTCCAGTTACCACATCAACTCTTACCCCCACCCCAAGACCTACTGCCTCACCTACTTCCTATAAAACACCTAGCCCAACTTCCTCCTGTGCCTGTATTGGTGGTTACCTTGTAAACTGTGGAGCAGGTTCTGGTGCTCCTTGTTCTGTCAACATTGTTCCTACCGCCACCCCCAAACCCACAAATACAATCGCAACTACAACCGACACAGAAGAGGCCTCCAGTCTAAATGCTGAGAGGAAAGAGTGTCAATTAAATGGTGGTGCTTGGACAAACAATAAGTGTGTTTACCCCACCTCTACAGCCTCTCTTCCCAAGCCTTCTCCCACACCCAAACCTACTAGCTTAGTCAATACTCAGATTAGTGTCACTCCTACTCCTACAAAAATCATTAGTACAACCATAGCTCCATCTCCAACAAAAATATGTAACGTCGAACTGTTAAAAACTTCAAGTTGTGGCGCCAATGGTTGTTTGTCAAATCAAGTTCAGCAAACATGGAAAGATGTTAATTGTCAAATAAAAAATATTTGTCAGGATAGCGAAAGTTGTAATAAGGATGTCTGTAAGGTTGGCCAATATCAATGTGATGGTATTATTTCAGTGGCCTGTATAAATGGTAAATTTAATGGAGTAAAACAAAACTGTGGTAGTCTGGGATGTAACTCAATCACAGGAAAATGTAACCCGACCCCAACCCCGATAAAGACTCCTACCTCCACACCTCTTCCTGATGTCCATTTGGGTGTATCTGGCATTCCCTCCAACACTCCAACAGTTACGCCCTCTCCTACTCCATACTGTAAGTTAATTAAAAAAATAATATGTGGCAGTCTTGGTTGTGAAGAAACTCTTGATGGTGGCACCTGTAAATACAACACCTCCTCTGCCTTAATGGTTCCTGTAATCAGTATTTCTCCAAGTATTTCTCCCACTGTTACAACAATTCCTTATGATGACAACTATTTTCTCGCTCGAGAAAGATTATTGTGTAAAAGAGATGGAGGTGTTTGGAAAAACAACCAGTGTCAAGATCCTATAATCAATATTGTGACTCCAACTCCCACACCGACGATAATTCCTCTTCCTGATCCAAAAACTCTTGATAACTATAAAAACTCAGGTGATAGTCAAACCTTTGCCAATACTACAGATGAAATAGCTGGTGTAATTTATTCTTGTCAAAAAAAGGGAAACATCTCGGGTATTGCCCTCAGAAACTGTCTCTGTGACTCAATCGATTGCAACACCAAGGCTGGTCAGGTAATTTCTGACAGCATTTTCACCTATTCAAGTGACGGAAACGGGCTCCAGTGTGTTGAGTTTGTAAGTGCTTTAGAGACACTTCAAAAAAACTCTTCAACTAGTAATTGTTCTAATAATGGTGCACAAACTGGGGATGAAATGGCAGACTGTGCTGAGCCAGGATATCTAAGGTGTGATAGGGGAAACGGAGCATCTTTTATAGAAGGAGATATTGTTGTTTGGGATGGTGAACCAGGTCACAGTGAGGGTCATGTAGCCATTTGCGTGGAAGTAAAAAACAATGGTGAAGACTGTGTTGTGGCAGAATCAAATTGGAACAATGACCAAACGGTTGGTTTCCGCACTATTCACTCAGATGGTTCAGATTCATACAATCACCACTCAATTCTCCGTCGCACATCGGTTGACAACCAGTCTTGTTATTAACAACTCTCACGTCGGTATATCTACTGTTTTTCAAAAGACAATAACGTCTCCAACAAATCAACACCAACTCCATCCTTTTGATGTAGTCGATCTTCCCATGCTAAACTAGATTAGTTAATAAACAGCCTGTCATGGTTAATTTTTCGATCAACGGTTTTGGAAGAATAGGACGCTCTGTCATGAGAGTCTGGCTTCAATCGCACATAGATGATGCGACACTCGTTGCCATAAACACTTCTGGTTCGTTAAATGTGGCTGGTTGGGCACACCTCCTTCGTTACGATACCGCTTACGGTACTCTTCCCTACTCAATTTCCTCTGAAGAAGTTCAAGACCTCAAAGAAGTAACAGACGCAAAGCCATTAATTGGGTACATTACGATTGAGTTAAAAGATAAATCATTCAAGATCCCCGTATTAGCTCAGCGTGATCCAGCCAAGATTCCTTGGGTTGAGTTCGGTGCCGAAATCGTAATCGAGTCCACCGGAGCTTTCACCAGTCTCGACAAAGCTATTCTTCATATTCAAGGAGGTGCTCGCTTCGTAGTTCTTTCTGCTCCAGCAAAAGGCGAAGGCGTGCCTACGGCTGTGCTCGGGGTTAACGATAATGAAGTCATCACCAAAGATCGTACAGGCACACTTTCAGTCATCAGCAACGCCTCTTGTACTACCAATAGTGTGGCTCCTGTCGCCGACATACTCCATTCCAAGGTAGGTATCCTCAAGGCCATGTTGACTACAGTTCACGGCTATACTGACGATCAAAACCTCCAAGATAATTCACATAGAGATCTAAGAAGGGCCCGTGCAGCCGCCCAAAACATAGTTCCGACAAGTACCGGTGCCGCCATTGCCGCAACTCAAGCGATTCCTGAACTTCAAGGTCTTTTTGATGGAATTTCTCTTCGTGTGCCCGTTATCACAGGTTCAATTACCGACTTTACTTTTGTCACCCGTCGCTCCACTTCTGTCGAAGAAATTAATCAGATTTTTATTGACGCCGCCAGAGACCCTAGGTATCGAGGCATTTTAGCTGTTACCGACGAACCTCTTGTTTCCTCCGACATTGTCGGGAGACCGGAGTCAAGTATTGTTGATCTTGATATGACTAGAGTTGTTGACGGCACTCTTGTAAAAGTCTTGGCTTGGTACGACAATGAATGGGGTTACTCAAATAGATTAATTGAAGAAGTTATTAAAGCAGGTGAACTATATTAATTAACTTAAACAAAATGGAAACACAATTTCCTTACAACACTGTTAACACTCCTCTTGTTTCTCCACAGACGCCAGTTAATCCTTCGGTGCCACATATTACACATTCAGAACAGAAATTTGATATAAAACCACTACTTACAATTTTTAAAATTGGTCTAGGCATCGGTTTGTTATTTTTCCTCAGTCAAATATTCAAACCAGCCACACTTACGGTTTCTGGAATAGGCAAAGTATCTACAGTACCCCAAAGCGTTTCCCTTATCGTTACCAGAACCAATGTTGCCCTCGACCCGGCACTTGCCATTGACGCAGGTGAGTCTGGTTTAGTTGCTCTCATTAATGAAGCCAAAAATATTGTCGGAGCAGATGCAAAAGTAGAAAAATCTTTTTACACTACATCTGTCACTTCTGCTCAACAAGCCTCAGGTGTTGTCAAAGTATTCCAGATAGCAAATGGGTTCAAAATCACCTTTAATGATGTGTCCAAAACAAACGAACTAATAAAAACTTTATATTCAAAAGGTGCCACGTCCATTTCCTCTGTTTCCTTTATTCCTGCCGACAAAGATCAGACAGAAAGAGACGCCAGAAAACTAGCCATAGCCAATGCCAAAGAAGAAGCAGTAAAAATTGCTAAATCAATGGGTAAGCGTGTGGGTAGAGTAGTCTCCTTTGCAGACGATCAAGTTGATGCTTCAAGCACTATTAGTTCTAGCGAAGGAAGTTTTGGAACTGAAAGTATTGACATCACCAAGGCTGTTTCAGTCATATACGAGATCTGGTAAACCTATACAATAAACCTTAATGGGTGCCTTAATCGCCACAATATTTACAGTCATTGTCGTAGCGATTTCTTCTGTTGTCATCACCAGTCCTAATATCAACTTTGATAATCGTTCCAAAGCATCCACTTCCTCTTGTGCCTGTGTCGGTGGTTATCTCCAAAACTGTGGTGCTGGTTCTGGTTCTCCCTGTTCTCCCAGCACTACCCCCATTCCTTTAAGGGTTACTCCTACCGCTAGTGTTACCCCTAGTCCCAACGTTTACCATCCCCCTGCTCCAACACAATCAGTCGTCACACCCACTTCTCCACCAACAGAAACTTCCACTACAACATCTTCACCACCAACACCATCCTGTGCCTGTGTCGGTGGTTACCTCCAAAACTGTGGTGCTGGTTCTGGTTCTCCCTGTTCTGCCAGCACTACCCCCATTCCTCTAGACGTCACTCCTACACCAGTTTGCCAATCAAAATCTTGTATCGAGACCTGCACTCGTACAGTTCACCAATCTGGTTCTTGTGTAAATGACCAGTGTGTTTGTAATCAGCCTACTCCAACTCCGACACCCTCCTGCTCTTGTGTTGACGGTATCTATGGTGGCGAAAATTGTGACAAGGAAGGTAAAAAATGTGGACCAACACCGACACCCGTCCAATGCGCTAAGGATCAAAAAAAGTGTCAAAAAGAGGGACTAAGTCATTTTGAATATATCTGTGATGCAAGTGGAAATTTCCAGAAAAACAAACGTTGTGATTTTGGATGTGACACAGAAAATAACTGTGTAAAAAGATGCACCCCCGGTGAAAAGTCTTGTGCATATGATAAGGATATCGGTAATTACCTCTCTATTTGTTCACCGGATGGTAGTCAATGGATAAAAACACAGTGCTCTGGAACGTGTGACAAAGGCAAAGACGGCCCTCAATGCTTCGCAGACACAAAATATGATCACTGCGACAACAACAAGAAGGTCGCTATCCGTTATGACAAGGATGGAAACGAAACTAGAACCACCTGTACCTATGGTTGCAGTGACTCCTTCTGGGAAGGTTCCAAACCAGAAGCAACATGCGTTGATAAGTTATATTTTGCCTGTACATCAGACCCTTCGTGTGCTAGTGGAAGCAGGCTGGTAGGAACAAACACCGTCAACGGTTCACTGTATACAGGTGTCTCCCAATGTTGTAACTCCGGCGAGTCGTGCGACAAGAATCAGGGAATATGTGCCCCTTCAAACAAAAAAGATCTCGGTAAACCTTGTAAAGATGGTGGCGAATGTAGTAGTGGCTACTGTTATTCTAACGACGAAATACAGTTGGCCAGTGTTGTCAGCAATCTCAATCCTCTCGCTCCATTTTGGACAGAAAACTCTGCGATAGGATCTTTTGTTCCAGGTATAAAAGCAGATATAAATATCATCGCAAATACCTCTCCCGACGTCTGTCAAAGCCAGTCACTCACGTCTTTAGCCACGTCAGCCGTCGGTTCAACTTTTACCAACACTATGAATACTCTTGTCCCCGTCGATGCTTTAGAGAACTGTGGACGTTCCGATGGTATTCTAAATCTTGATTGCGCCGTCTCTGGTATGGTTTTAGTTCCAGGAGGTACACAAGTAGCTGTTGGTAGTTTGGGTGAAGTGGTTGGAACAGCGAAATCTATTTGGAATGTTGCTGGGGGAAATGTTTTAAAGGTCCCAAGCGCAACATACACATATGGGTCTAACATGCTTTCAGATATACCTCAGTGGGTCGGGCAAGCAGTTACTGTCGCCAGCACTCTTCCTGGGGCATATTACGCAGGCAAATGTCTCTACGAATCATGTACTCCAGACGAACAAATGGCGGCATTTCTAACAGGAGTAGGTATCCAAGATATTCAAGCACAGCAAATGATCGACAGTTCCGCCAGATATCCGAATAAGAAAACTGAAGCTAATTTGACTCTTAACAGACTGACTGATGATCTCTTTTACGATGTAAACAAAAACTACGGGGTGACGAAAATTGTTCTCGACAAAGATCAGATGGAAAAATATGTTATCGATAATCAAATCGTGCTAGGTAATGGAGTTAAACCCAGTGATGCATTAGGTTGGTTCCAACCATCAAACAATGTGATTGTGCTGAGGAGTGGCTATGATCAACCAAGTCTATATCACGAGACAACTCACGCTTTTAGATTCAACAACGGAGCAAATCAAAACATTTTGAAAAATTATATAGCACCACTGAACACAAGTAATGAATCAAAAATGGCCATCTACCAAGCTTTAGAGGAGGTTGGAACAATCTCCGAAGAGCTGAGGCTTCTTAACTCCATACCGAATTTGCCAGAAGAATACGTTTGGGGAGCAGAGAATTACATGCAATACAGTGTTGATAGGTACGTGCGCGGGCTGGTCGATCTTCCCTCGGCTCCTCCGGAAGTTCTAAAATATCTCGATGAGCTGAAGGTTGTCGATCCAGCAACTTACGCTAAGATTACAGTACCATTAAGCGTTCCCCCTCCTGTTCCAGCCGTTCCCGTCACCCCTCCTCCATTACCTTAAAATTTAGATATATGGAAATCACAGAAAAAAACATAACCTACGACCTAGTGTCAAATTTATCAAAAAAACGTCTTGTTTTCCAAGAGGCGATTATTGTTGCAGACAAGAATACGGTAGATATCGCCTCAAACTCGATTAAAAAGGAGTCCGAAAACCTACTGTCTATTTATGCACCAATTCCTTCAAACACGGAAGATGGCTATCTGGTCTGTGAACTGCTAAATAGGTATTACAACCAATTCTTTGATCAACAAAAACTCGACTTTTTGAAACAAAATATTGCTCTTGGTAGAGAAAAATATCCAATAAATACCGAGATTAAAAAAGACATCGACGAAATAAACACAGCTTCATTCCAATATTTTGGATCGAAAGACATAATTGGAGAGAAGACGATCGAACTAAAAAAAATGTCAAATCCAATTGCAAATGCTATCTTGAACACTCACATTGAAGAACTTTCATCAAGACACAAGATGGCAAACAAAATCATGAACATGCCAATAACCAATAGAATATCTTGCTCAGAAAGCCAAACACATCTAATTGTCAATTTTAATAAATAATGGGTGCATTCATAGCCACAATATTTACAGTAGTTGTTGTAGCAATTTCTTCTATTGTCATCACCAATCCCAATATCAACTTTGATAATCGCTCCAAGGCTATGATGACAGAGGGTGGAGGAGGAAATATTCCAAAGACCATAGCTAAACCTACAGCGAAACCAATACTAAAACCAACAGGCACTGCCAACGCTCAAATTGGTGCGACTCCTTCACCCAAACCCACATCAACCCCAATTCCATGTAGTTGTGTTGGTGGGCACCTTACAGGTAATTGTGGTGCCGGAACAGGATCCCCGTGTTCAGCAAACACTACCACAACCACCCCCTCTCCAACATCTTCAGGCACCGACCTCCTTGCCGAAAAGAAAGAATGCCAAATGAATGGTGGTGCATGGACAAACAACAAATGTGTTTACCCCACTTCTACTGCCTCTCTTCCCAAACCAACAACTTCAAATTCTTCTGCATCTGACTCCTGCGGAGATGGTATGGTCTGTTCAAGCATATCCAGCTCATCGTGTATTAATGGAGATGGTGAGCCGACACCTTGTGTAAAGAGTGGCGGGGCTACCGGCAACTGTTGTTCTCCAATCAACCAACCCACCACGACACCCACCACCTCTCCAACCAAAGCTGTAGCCACTGTCACCCCCACCTGTGTCAAAGAAGGAGGCACATACAAAGACGGTGTTCCTTGCTGTTCTCCTCTCGTCAAAGTAGTCACTCCCTACGGAGCATACTGTGGCAAAAAGGGAGAATGTACCCCTGGTACGAAAAAATGTCAGATTGGAGGAAACAACACATATTTTGAATATCTTTGTGACTCTTCTGGATATTTCCAACAAAACAAACGCTGTGACTTTGGATGTTTCAATAACTCTTGTAGTACTGGAGGCTGTACTGCGGGTCAAACCAGATGTGACCCCTCAAGACCAAATGAACTAGAAACCTGTACTGGAACTGCTTGGTCTGGTAAGTCTTGTGACTATGGTTGTGAAACCGTAAGTAGTACAAAGGCTCAGTGTAAAACTTTAAGTTGCACCAATCCTGCAGGAACTCCAAATGTAACCAAGATCTGCAACGATGCTGGAGGTTACAACTACTGCAGCAGTGATGGTAAATGGTACTCCAAGAAGTGTGAAGGTACTTCTGTTTGTGAAAAAGGAGAATGCATTTCAAAATTCTTAAAAGGAATAGGAGAAGCTTGTGCATCTGAGTCTGAATGTCAAACTGGTTATTGTTATTCAGGCAGTGATACGCTTGGTGGAAGTCCTTTTGATACAAAAGACACTTGTCATGCTAACCCAGTGTCGGTGATGGATGATCTCAAGGTGACTGAAGCAAAAGGCACAATTATTGGAGGCGCAATAGTCGCAGCAGTCGCCGTTCCAGAAATACTATTAGTTACTAATGTGATAGATGATGCCGCCACAATTTCTCAGTGTGCACTTACTCAAGACCCAATAGCATGCCAGTGGGCCTTTGCTACTGTTATGAATCCTGTTCCAGGAACCTCTGTTGCAAGAGAAGTTGTTGAAGAAAGTGCCGATCTTCTCAAGTACACAGATGATGCGGTAAATATTGCAGATAGTTTTGATAGTGTTTCACTTAGAGCAAATAACGCACTTCAAAACGTAACAAGAGAAGAAACACTAACACTCTATCACGGATCACAGGGAGATCTTGAGTCAATTTTAAACAATGGAATATATGGAGTGGCAGATGGCGGCCCCACACTTTCAAACCATATGATGGATACTCCTTTAGAATTTGCTTCAGGAAACGGCGTAAGTATAATGCAATCATCACAAATAAAAAATATGGGTGGTTACATCGTTGAGGTCAAAGTGCCTCAAAGTAAGGTTGCCACTACAGATCTTGCTGATAGTGAAATTTATTATGCCCTTTCTGCAAACAATCCATTACAGCCTAACGCTTCCTCTCATAATCATGTAGCTCTTTCACCGAACTTCATCAAAAACATTTATCCTGTTTCGGCCAACGGAGTCGTCAATTCAGCTATACCCGAGACTGAATGGGCATCATTTGCAAGCCAATTTAATGTGACGAGGAATAACGTAATTGAGGAACAATTATATTTACGTCTAAAAAACATGCTCCCCAACGAAAGTGAAGAAGTTATTCAAAATTTATTTCAAATGTACAAATAAATATTTGAAGCGTTTTTCATTTTTCAATCAGTCATATTCCCTAGTTTCTCATAAGAAAAAAAGAGGCCGGAGAGGGAATCGAACCCTCGCATGGAGGTTTATTTATCAACAACCTCCCTATTCAAGAATTCTAAATATTTATTATATTTATATTTCAAATATGGTGCATTGACGATATTGTGATAAATATATCCTGCGACCATAAGTGCGTTCCTACAGTTATATCTCAATCTATATGCATTAAATTCAAACGATAAAGAACATCTAATTGTCGGAAAAATGTATTTTATTAAAACCATCAATTGTTCTAGAAATATCTTACTTCCACTCGTGAAAATAATATTCATTCTAATATGTTTTGTCTTCTCAACATTAATACAT
>CAZMCB010000004.1:0-48750 GCA_964564895.1 uncultured Pseudomonadales bacterium
CAGCTTCTTTTATGAAGCAGTATCCTGCTTGTTGCCTACGCGGAAAATTTTGGGCTTATTCCAGTCTGAGGGAACGGGTGAGGTTTCTTCTTCTGGAAGAGGAATATTTTCTTCTATTGGAGGAGTAACGGGCATAGGTTCTTGAACTTCAAAGAAGGGAGCCTCCGAAAAGCGAGGTGCTGGGGCTTCTTTGCTCGGGATCTTAGCTCCTGACCGCATGAGGAAAGCAATTGAAGCAAAAGTATCGGCAGAAATACGGGTACTGGTTAGATTGTTGGTTGAGTCGTAGATATTTCCTAAAAGATTTTGAGCTATTGGAGCGGAGAGTTTGAGTTTTTGTTCTTCTAGTAGCCCAGAAACGAGTTCTGAAAATGAACCGGTGTTTTTGTGATAAACATTTGCGGTAAATGCGGCAGGGCGAAGAGAGTTATTGAGACTAATTATCTCGACATTGTCGAGAAATGCTTTCTCATCAGCGTAGATCTTACCTAGTTCTTCAAGTGAGTTAATGCCAAGTGTAATAACAAGATCGGCATTAGCTCCGGAGTATGAGTACTTAACTCCTCCAATATCTGGGACAGGAGCACCTGTTTTAGGCTTAATTAAAAGATAAAACTTGCCATCATCTCTCACGTCGTAATCAACTTTATCAAGATCATCTTCATGATAATCAAAAGAGATAATGAGGTTTCGACTACCAATGGTATCGGCAATTTCTGAGACACCCTCAATCTGAGAGTCTACATGAACATCACTTCCACATCCAATCTGAGAGGTTTTCCCCGATTCTTTGAGGGCAAGATGAAGACTAATTCCAGCAGTAACAAGATCCTTACTTGGATCTGGAGGAAGTACAACAATAATAGATTTGGCTGATTGAATCAAACTATTTATGGTTGTTTCTGGTTTTTTGTCTTCCATATTTATTTATTCTAGGGTTGTGGCCGTCATTATATCACCAGCTTTTAGCTCTATATTAGGAGTCAAAACTAATCCACACTCTTGATCTTTTTTGGCTTCTTCGACATTGGCTTTTCCTATCTGGATAGAAGAGATTTTTGAGTCGCCAACTGTGTTTCCAAGGACAATTTTTCCTGAAGTTATTAAACATCCATAGACTATGGTGCCTCCAAAGTTGAATACTTTGAGAACTTTTGCTTCCCCAACAGTAATGATTTTGGGAGCAGCGTGAGCTGTTTTGTCTTCTTGGAGCTCTTTTAGGTAATCAAAAAGCTGATAAATGATTCGGAAGTTTTTGAATTTGACGTGCTCAATCTCGGCCAAGCGAGCAACTGGGGCGGGCATCTTGACATTGAAGCCTAGAATCTCAGCATGGGTCGCTATTGCTGTTTCAATATCGGAGTCAGTAACGAGACCCACCGAGCTGGAAACAATATTTGCTTTGTCTTTTAAGGTTTCGGAGATTGCTTCGAGGGATCCTTGGACATCGGCTTTGAGAATGATGGTCGGAATTTCTTCGCTTATGACGTCTGAAGCACCAAAAGTACTCTTGGCTGACTGATCTGTACAAGGTTCACTGGTAATAATGTCACCAACATTTGGTACTTTATCCAGTCCAATAACTTGAAATGGGGTAGAAGGTGTGGCTTTTGTCAGTGAGTTTCCGGCAAAATCAAGCATGGAACGAATCTTGCCGAAAGCAGCTTTTCCATCATATAAAGGATCATTTTTATCAAAAACACCACTTTTTACCAAGAGTGTAGCCAGAGGTCCTTTTTGGGGATGCATCGAAGACTCGATAACAAGAGCTGTGGCTGGACATGCATCAGAGTTGTCTTTGAGCTCTTCAAGCTCGGTAAGAAGAAGAATAATTTCCAATAGATCATCTACTCCAGTTCCTGTTTTGGCCGAGATATTTACAATTGGAACATTACCTCCGTACCCTTCCACAAATACTCCCTCGTTGGCTAGATCTGTTTTTACTCGCTCTGGGCTGACGCCTTCTAGATCAGTTTTGTTGACAGCAACTACAAATGGAATGCCTGCTGACTTGATATGCTCGATGGATTCTTTGGTTTGAGGCATAACAGAGTCATCGGCAGCGACGATAAGAATGGCGACGTCTGCAGCTTGTCCACCTCTCCTGCGCATAGCAGAAAAGGCGGCGTGACCAGGGGTGTCAATAAAGGTAATTTTTTGGCCGTTGTGTTCGATTTGATAGGCACCAATAGCTTGAGTGATACCACCAACTTCACCTGAAGCTACAGCAGCATTTCTGATTCTATCCAGTAAGGATGTTTTGCCATGATCAACGTGTCCCAAAATTGTAACCACCGGCGGCCTGGTGGCAGTTGTTGCTTCGACCATAAAGTTTAATTAGTTTTTGTAAACGGCGAGCTGAGCTTTGATTTTCTCAAGAGTCTTGGGACCAAGGCCTTTGACTGAGTCGAGTTTCTCAGGAGTGAGATCCTCGATATGAGTAAGCTCTGCTTCGACAAGAATGTTTCTGGTTTTGGTGTCGAGACCAAGCTGGTCGATCTCGAATTCTTCGGTGCCGGTAACAACGATACTAGCATCTTTATCTTTGGTTTCTTCAGAAATGATACGTAGTTTTGTCTGTGTTAGTTTGGCAGCGAGCTTGACGTTTTGTCCTCCACGACCGATGGCGAGTGAAAGCTGGTCTGCAGGAACTGTAACGACGGTTTCACCAGTGACTTTGTCGTACTTTATATCCAAACCTTCGGCTGGAGCAAGGGCGGCTTTGATGTATTTATCTTTGTCTTCAGAGTACTGGATGATATCGATTTTTTCGTTATTTAGCTCATTGATGACGGCCTGAACACGAACACCTTTTTGGCCAACACAAGAACCGACTGGGTCAACACCTGCTTGAGTGGATTCTACGGCGACCTTTGAACGGCTCCCCGGCTCACGAGCGACGCCTTTGATGACAACACTTCCAGCACTAACTTCAGGAACTTCTCTCTCAAAAAGACCTGATAGAAGTCTGTCGTCTGCTCTGGAAACTATGATCTGACGACCTTTGACGGTCTCAGCAATCTCTTTCATATAAACGGAAAGACGAGAGTTTAGGCGATAGAACTCGGTTGGAGACTGTTCTTCTGGAGGCATAACTGCTTGACCACGACCAAGGTCGATAATAACGTTGCGGCCATCCATACGTTGGACCATACCAGTCATAACTTCACCTAAGTGATCCTGATAGTCAGCGAGAACAGAGTCACGCTCGGCTTCACGGATTACTTGCTGAATTACTTGTTTGGCAGCCATGGCAGCGATACGACCAAAACCTGGAGGGGTAATTTCTTTGAGATCTTTTTTCTTGGCACCTTCTTCACCAACAAACAAACGGAACTGACCATTGTCGTGATCGACATCAGCAGTGATTACCTTGCCTTCTTCTTCAAATTTGAGGGATTGTTCGGGATAGTCTTTGTTGAAAGAAGTTATAAGAGCACTATTTATAGCTGTAATGACAGTTTCAGGAGCAATGCCACGTTCGGAACAAATTTGATTGATAGCAGCGGCAAATTCGGTTCTGGCCGATAAGGTTTGTGTATCCATTTTGTTTGTTTTTTCTTAATTTGTATATTTAAAGAAAAGGACGACCTACGCCGCCCAAATCTCACTTAATCGAGCTTATTATAACATGAATGCTTTTGGAAATTAACCTTCGGCTTCGAACTTTTTGAGGAGCTCTTTCTGTTTATTGGAAATGCGAGTTGGGATTTTTATGTTGTAACGAATATATAGATCGCCGTGCTGGTTACCCTGAACATGTTTGACGCCTTTGCCGGTGAGACGAACAACGGTTCCCGGCTGGGTGCCTGAGCGAACCTTGATTTTGAGATCTTTTTCAAGAGTTGGAACTAGTGTATCTCCACCAAGAATAGCCTCGGTAAGAGAAATTTCATGGTCGACGATGATGTCATAACCTTCGCGTTTAAATATTTTACTGGGCTGAACTGCGAAACTAATTACAAAATCAGAGTAACGAACCTGTGTACCGTCATCTGCTCCGGCAGGTACTTTGACTGTATATTCTTTGCCTTGATGAACAATAGTTTTCTCTGAGCCGTGAACTGCTTCGTCGAAAGTGATTTTTAGTTTGTAATGGGTTTTGTGTTGTCTTTGCTGACCTCCAAATCCTCCACCAAAAAATCCACTAAAAATATCAAATGGATCAGAAAAACCGCCGGCACCTCCGAATAGATCTTCGAAATTGATACTGCCTCCTTGCTGATAATAGCCACCAAAAGGATTACCGCCAGCACCAAAAGGACTTCCTCCCCCACTATTATTAAAGGCCGCGTGGCCAAACTGATCGAACTTGGCTTTTTTTTCTGCATTACCTAATACTTCGTATGCTTCGTTTATTTCTTTGAATTTCTCATGAGCATCGGACTCTTTGTTTCTGTCTGGGTGCCACTTGAGAGCCAGCTTTCTGTAGGCAGATTTAATTTCTGCCGCAGTTGCTGACTTGGAAACACCTAAAATATCGTAGTAATCACGAGTAGTAGCCATAATTATGCAAACACCATTTTAACAGGGGCCGAGCAACCTCGACCCCTAAAATAGGCCGTTTTAGTTGACTACCTCGCCTTCCTCGGCTGTTTTGGTATCAGCATTGGCTTCTTCGGCCTTGCCCTCTTCAGCTTTTGGTTCTTCTTGTTTGTCTTTTTCACCGGCGGCTTTGTATAAAGCTTCAGCGTGTTTTTGGACTAGCTCTGTTGCGACTTTTAGCTTAGCATCAACAGATTCTATGGTTGTATCAGCTTTTTTGATTTCTTCTTCCAGTTCATTAAGGGATTTTTCAATCTCTTCTTTGGCTGCGGAGTCGAATTTGTCACCAGAGTCTTTGAGAACCTTACGAGTTTGAATGATAAGAGTATCAGCCTCGTTTTTCTTGTCGACTAACTCTTTTTTCTTCTTGTCGTCTTCGGCGTATTTCTCGGCCTCTTTCTTCATCTTTTCGACTTCTTCGTCGGAGAGATTGGTGGCATTTTTGATGGTGATCTTTTGTTCTTTGCCGGTGGCCTTGTCTTTAGCAGAGACGTTTAGAATACCGTTGGCATCGATGTCGAAGGTAACTTCGATCTGAGGAATTCCACGAGGGGCTGCAGGGATACCATCGAGAATGAAACTGCCTAGAGTCTTGTTGTCGGCGGCCATAGGACGCTCTCCCTGAAGAATATGAATCTCAACTTGGGGCTGATTGTCTGAGGCTGTACTGAAAACTTGAGATTTACTGGATGGAACGGTGGTATTTCTCTCGATAAGAGGAGTCATAACACTTCCCATGGTTTCGATACCAAGAGTAAGAGGAGTAACGTCTAGAAGTAAAACATCTTTAACGTCACCTGAGATAACTCCACCTTGAATAGCAGCACCTAGAGCGACAGCTTCGTCTGGGTTAACAGACTTGTTTGGCTCTTTGCCAAAGAAGTCTTTGACTACTTGCTGTACTTTGGGCATACGAGTCATACCACCGACCAAGATGACTTCTCCGATAGCGGATTTTTCGATTTTGGCGTCAGCTAAAGCTTTTTTACAAGGCTCGATGGTTTTTTGGATCAAGTCGTCGACTAGTTCTTCAAGCTTGGCTCTCGTTATCTTCATTGTTAAATGAAGTGGATTGCCATCACGTTGGGTGATGAATGGCTGATTGATTTCGGTTTCGGTAGCACTAGATAACTCGATTTTGGCTTTTTCGGCAGCGTCTTTAATACGCTGAAGTGCTTGTTTATCTTGAGCAAGGTCAACACCATTTTCCTTTTTGAATTCGGAGACGATGTATTCAATGATTTTGTGATCAAAGTCATCTCCTCCTAGGAAAGTGTCTCCATTGGTGGATTTAACTTCAAAAACGCCATCACCTAACTCGAGAATGGAAACATCAAAAGTTCCTCCACCCAAGTCGTAAACAACGACTGTCTCGTTTTTGCCTTTATCAAGACCGTAAGCGAGCGCGGCAGCGGTTGGTTCGTTGACGATACGTTGAACATTAAGGCCGGCGATTTCACCAGCTTGTTTGGTTGCTTGGCGCTGGGAGTCGTCGAAGTAAGCAGGAACTGTAATAACGGCATCAGTGACTGTGGTTCCAAGATAGGCTTCAGCATCTGCTTTGGCTTTTTGCAAAATCTTGGCGGAGATCTCTTGAGGAGTGTATTCTTTTCCACCTAGTTTGATGATGGCAGAACCATCTTTGCCTGAGGCTATTTCGTAAGGGGCAATCTCTTTGGTTTTTTGAGCTTGTTTGCCGGAGAATTTCTGACCCATGAGGCGTTTGACACTAAAGATAGTGTTTCCAGAGTTTAGGACCATTTGACGTTTGGCGACATCTCCTACTAAGTTTTTAACTGGTTCTACAATTGAAGGGAATGTGTTTCTACCTTCTGCTGTAGGGATAATTTTGGCTGAGCCTCCTTCCATAACAGCGATAGCGCTGTTGGTGGTCCCGAGGTCGATTCCGATTATTTTGGACATATTATTTTTATTATTTATTAATGCTAATTTATTTTTCTCCTGAACCAACTTTAACTTTGGCGGCACGGAGAACTTTTTCGTATAAGAGATATCCTTTGGTAAGAGTGCTGATGACGTGATCTTTTTTCCCTGAGACAACTTCGATACAGTCCATGGTGTTTGGATCAAAAAGTTTTCCGTCAGATTCAATAACTTGGACACCTTCGTTTTTTAGTGTTTCCTGAAGTTGTTTGATGACAATTTCTAAACCGGCGTCCTTGAGATGGTTTTGAGCCATTTCTAAAGAGTCGAGATTGAGAAGAATTTTTTCAAGAAGAGTAGCGTTGGCATATTTGACGAACTGACCTTGCATCTCTTTAAAGCGACGCTCTTGATTTTGATAATCAGCCAAGACACGCTTATAGTTTGTTTCGTGTTCTTCGGCTCGCGATAAGATCTTTTCGATCTCAATTTTGGAGGGTTGAGTTTTTTTTACCATTCTTGAGCTATTTGGTTTACTAAATTGGCAACATAACGAACAAAGGGGATATTGCGATCATATTCTTGGCGGCTGGAACCGATGATTCCGAGATTGCCTCGGTGACCTCCAATATTGATATCGGCAAAAACACAACTGGCAGGTCGAAGAAGAGAAATACCCATCTCGTCACCTACTAATATGTGTATCGGAGAGTTGTTGCCGGCACGATTAAAGATATCCAATAGGCGCTGGTGTTGGTCTAAGAGATAGAAAACTTCTTTGGCGGTTGTGAAATCTTGGAACTCAGTTTCATTGAAGATATTGGCATAGCCAGCGTGATACATCTGACCTTCTTCTGTGGTTGCAATACAAAGAGACTTGGTTCTTTCGGAGAGAACTCTCGTGGCCTCACGTAAAAGATCTTCTCTGTTGTGACGATGATCCCAAACACGAGACTTAACGTTTACCTCTTCAGCAACAGATAATTCTTTTTCTCTCATAAGTTCGTTGACATAGAACTTAATGGCCATTGGGGTAGGGATACGACCTGCGGAAGTGTGAGTTTGAGTTAGAAAACCTTTGTCTTCAAGAGAAGCCATCTCGTTTCGGAGAGTAGCTGGTGAAACACCAAGTCGATATTTGTTTTCCAAAGTAACGGAGCCAACGGCTTCACCTGTTTCGGTAAACTCTTCGACTATCGTTTTAATGATTTGTATCTGTCTTTCAGTTAGATCCATAATCTTTATTAGCACTCTCTTAATGAAAGTGATTAGCAGTAATATAGCATGAGTGATAATGGAGAGTCAAGCGGGCAATTTATACCTTGACGACGGCAAGGAAGGCAGATTGAGGGAGTTGGACTTTGCCAAACTGTTTCATACGAGCCTTACCCTTTTTCTGTTTATTAAGAAGCTTCAAGTTACGAGTGAAGTCTCCTCCATGGAGCTTGGCGTCAACATCTTTGCGGTAGGCGGTGATGGTTTCTCGGGCAATGATCTGGCCTCCGATAGCAACTTGAATAGGAATCTCAAATTGCTGACGTGGAATGGCTTCTTTGAGCTTGGCGGCTATTGCTTTGGCTTTGAAGCTGGACTTTTCTTTGACGGTGATGATACTCATCGGAGTAAAGACTTCGTGATTTAGGAGAACGTCTAAGCGGACCAACTCTGCCTCTTTCCAACCGGCCAGTTCGTAGTCTAGGGAGGCAAACCCTTGGGAAACACTCTTGAGACTGTCGTGAAGAGCAGTGATGACTTCGATAAGAGGAAGAGAGTAATCGATTTCGACGAGCTGGTCGAGATAAGAAACATCGAGCATGTCTCCCCGAAGATCTTGGCAAAGTTGCATGACAGCACCAACATATGGATCAGTAACAACGATTTTGACATTGGCTAAAGGCTCGAATCCTTTGGCAATTGTGGCTGGATCTGGGAAGTCGGCGGCGGAGCTAAATATTTTTTCTTCACCATTTCTGAGCTTAACTTTGTATTCAACTGAGGGAGATACAGCAATAACAGGAAGACCAAATTCGCGATCGAGACGCTCCCCAACAACTTCTGAGTGAAGCAAACCGAGGAAGCCTACCTTGACGCCTTGACCAAGAATGGGTGAGTTGATGCCTTGGGTGGTGAGGGCTGAGTCGTTTAATTTTAATTTTTCTAGGGCATCTACAAGATCGCGATACTGAGAACCGTCGGCTGGGTACATATCGAGGTACACATTAGGATGAATCTTGCGGAAACCCGGTAAGGGAGTGACTTCTTTACTTTGAGAGGCTAGACATAGCGTGTCACCAACTAAAATGCGGCGAATATCTTTGAGACCAGTGATGATGTAACCCACGTTTCCGGCTGAAATTACATTTTTTTCTTGGCGCTGGGGACTGAAAACGCCAATTTCTGAAGCTGTGAGAACTTGACCAGAGTTAAGAAACTCAAGCTTGTCGCCGGTTTTGAGATTGCCCGAGATAACTCGTATAAAAGCAATAACTCCAAGATGAATATCGAAAACGGAGTTAAAGACAAGAGCTTGAAGTAGTCTATCTTCTGTTTTTGGAGCAGGAAGATCAGAGATGACTTTGTCTAGTAAATCGGCAACACCTTCACCTGTTTTGGCAGAGATAAAAAAAGGTTCCGTAGTGATGTTTAATAACTGTTTGATCTGTCTTGTGGCGGCAGCGACATCGGACAATGGAGCGTCGATTTTGTTTACAACTGGGAGAATAATGAGCCCTAGGTTTCTGGCTAGCCTTAGATTGGCGACAGTTTGGGCCTGAACACCTTTGGTAGCATCCACGAGGAGAATAGCACCATCACAAGCCTCTAAAGCACGCTCGACTTCGTAGTTAAAATCAACGTGGCCAGGGGTGTCGATGAGGTTTAGGGTGTGACCTTTGTAGTTCATGGTGACCGGAGCAAGCTTAATAGTGATTCCTCTTTCACGCTCGATAGGGTTACTATCAAGAAGCTGAGCAACCATCTTGTCCTTTTGAACGGTGCCTGTGATTTCCAGCATTCGATCTGCCAGCGTGGATTTGCCAGCATCGATGTGAGCGATAATTGAAAAATTTCTAATCGTGTTTTCCATGTGAGTATTAGGTAGTAACCGGAGTCTCAAGGACTTCATCAGTTTCTACAAGAACTTTTCGCCAGTTGCCCATTTTGCCAATTATTCTGCGAACATCGGCGTATTGGTTAACTTTTAGAAGATAGGCGAGGCCAAAGTATACAACAAGACCGATGATGCTGACGATCGCTGTAAGAATTAATAGAGGAACTGTACGTGTGGTATCAAAGACAAACTGATCAAGAAGTCTCATGGGAATCCAGAGAGCAAAAGCAGTGAGGGCGCTGACAAAAAGCATTTTTATTATTTCCTTGGCAATACCCATGCTAGGGATCTGAGAGCGAATTACTAGATATAGCACTAGAAAGTTAAGGGCGTTACTAAGACTCATGGCAATACTCATTCCTAACACTCCTAAAGAAAAAGTTTGGGTAAATAAATAGGAAGAGCCAATAAAAAGAATTAAAGTTGCTAGATTGATTATTAGCGGAGTACGAGTGTCTTTTTTGGCGTAAAAAGCTCGAGTAAGAAGCTGAACGGCAGCTTGAGGAGCGATGGAAAGTGAAAAAATAGCAAGAGCTTTTCCAGTAAGGAGGGTGGCTTCCCAAGGAAAGTTACGAGCACCAAAAATGATACGGACAACAGGAATTCTTAAAATCAAGATGAGAATAGCTGCTGGGAGACAAAAGAAAAATATTTGCAGAATTGTTTTCCCTAGGGTTTCAGAAAACTTTGTTTGGTCTTTGTTTTCGGCTTCTTCGGCTAGGGTTGGGAAAGAGGCCTGACCCAAGGAGACACCAAATAGTGAGATTGGAAGAACATATACTTGTCTAGCGAAATTAAAAATAGTGAAGGATCCGGCGGAAAGAGCTGAGGCAATATTTAGAGATACAATTCTCTCTACTTGAACAAGTGCAAGCGACAGGGTGCGTGGAGGCATTAAACTCAACATCTGACGAACCCCTTTGTGCTTAAGTCGAAAATGAATTTTTGGTAGATAACCTGCTCGAATGGCTGAGGGAAGCTGTATCACAACATGAAGAATTGAGCCAAAAATTACTCCAATAGCTGCGGCATAGATACCAAAAAAGGGAGTAAGGATGAGAATCCCCAAAATTGTACCTAGATTATAAAAAAGAGGAGCAATGGCGGGAATTAAGAAACGTCGCTGGGCTTGAAGTACTCCCGTAAGAAAAGCGGAGATGGTAAAAAATACTTGAGCAATAGACATCAATCTAATGAGATTGACCATGAGATCAAGCTGAACTCCCGAGTAGTGAGAAAGCAACTGTGAAAGTGGTCTGGCAAAAATCGCGATAATTATCGAAAGACCAAGAAGAATAGTAGTAACCCAGGTAAGAGCTACATTGGCCATAAAGTTGGCTTTTTTGACTGATTTCTGAAGATATGATTGGTAGATTGGAATAAATGCAGCAGAGACGGCACCAACTACCAAGAGCTGGAAAATGGTGTCTGGAATTATAAAAGCGGCAAAATATGTATCGAGATCCCCTTCAAGACCACCAAAAAATCTGGCAGCGAGCAAGCGATTCCTTATTAGCCCCAAAAAAGCTGAGACAAGAAAGGATGCGGCGATGATAGTTGCGGCAGAGAGAATACTTGAACTTTTTCGATTCAAGATATCTTGTGACCGAGAAATTAGTTTTTGAACCACTGGAGTTATTTTAATTCAAGAGCCTCTGTTGCGCTAGGTGCAGCTCGTGGTAAAATATGCGCATGCCAATAACAAAATCAGCAATAAAGAAACTCCGATCTGATGTAAAGAAGGCCGGATTTAATAAAGCAACCAAAACAAAAGCCAAGTCCGCAATTGACGCCTTCAAAAAGGCACTTTCTGCTGAGACTCTAAGTAAAGCCTTCTCAATGGTGGATAAAGCCGCCAAAAAAGGTGTTTTGAAAAAAGGTAAAGCCGACAGAATCAAAGCTCGCCTTTCCAAAAAAGTTTCCCCCAAACAGTAAGTATTTTTGATACACTGAAAGTGTGGCTACTGCTCATGGTGTTTCTAGTATCAACTTATTACCTAAGGACAGTTTTGAATTCTCTACTGCAGGGAAGATATTAAAGTGGGCTACTTCTGCAGGCAGGATATTGGTAGTTTTAACTGAGTTTGTAGTTCTTTTGGCTTTTGCTTCTCGATTTTATTTTGATAAGAAACTCAGTGATTTGGGTGAAGTGTTGGTGCAAAAAGAGGCACAGATTGCAGCTTATGCTGATGTCGAGACTCAGATTCGAAAAGTGCTTGCAAAACAAATGCCAGTGGAGGCATTTCAAAAAAGTGGTCTGGGTTTTGCTTCAAAAGTTGATAGTTTGACTCGTATATTGCCTGTTGGAACAGTACTTGATAGTATGACTCTTGATAAGAGTGGTCTGATTCTTATAGGAAAGGCTCAGTCAGAGTATGGCTTTGCTCAGTTTGTAAGTGGTGTCAAAAAAATTCAGGGGGTTTCAACAATAAACATGAGGGATACCAGCTTTGATCAAACAACAGGTGGTGTGAAATTTAGTATTCAAATTAGTTTTAAATAATGGCATTAGTAAGTAACGAAAAATACGCGCTTTACTTTCAAAAGGTGGGTCTTTTGTATAAAAGACCTGAGATAAAAGCTTCTTTGGAGGTAATTTTATCGATATTTACGATTACAATCTTGATTTTTGCGGCGATAAGACCAACCCTTACGAACATTGTGTCACTACAGAAAAAAATTGAGGATCAAGAAGCGATAAACAAAAAAGCTGACAGAAAAATTGCACAGCTTGTTGCGGCCCAAAATCAGCTAAAAGAATTTGGTAGCAGTCTAGTGCTTTTTGATAATGCAGTTCCAGACAGTTTCTCTTATTCTGATAGCGCAAAAAGATTGGAGTATCTTGCTAGGACAAATAATCTGGCAATCGATTCTGTTAGCTTTTCTGGATCTGTACTTTTATCGGGTGGCAAAATTTCTGGTGATTGGGCAGCAAAGATAGCAAGGCCTAGTGTCGATAATTTGATAATTGACCAGATTTCCTTTACTGTTTCAGGGAAACCTGCAAATATTCTTAACTTTTTAAAACAAGTTGAAAATATGGATAGATTGGCAGTATTAAACAATGTGTCACTTACAAAACAGCTTGGAGCCAACAAAACTGAAGATATTCTGAGAGCGTCAGGAAAGATAGATTTTTATTTTTATTCTGAAAAACTATGAAGGCTACAAGAACACTATCATCTTATGTATTATTAGTAGGAGTGATGGGGCTTTCTATTGTGGGTGGAGTTGTGGCTTATCAGATTTATTCTGCCTCAGTAAAAACCCAAGCTACTCCAGAACAAGTGACAGCCACAAAGCCTATTGATGGAGTAATAAACAAAACAACTATTGATAGCCTCAGAGGAAGAACTGTATACAATAATTATGAAATGGATTCTCTAGTTTTTGCACCACCTACTCCTGAAGCAACGGAGAGTTCAGAAACACAAACACCAATAATTACACCAACCCCTATACCTTCTATCGCACCTGAAGCACCCGAATCAACAACCGCTGCAAACCTACAATAATGACCAAAACAGGCTTAATGGCCAAGAGAATACCAACAGCACTCGGAGTCCTAATACTCATAGGAGGCCTAGTTGCTGGAGTAATTTTGGTGAATAGTCGACAAAATCTTATTACCAAAGCCGGACCAACCGAGTCACCAAAGAACGTAAAAATATCCAATAAGGGTTCAAATACCTTTACTGTTAGTTGGACAACAGACTCACCTGTCACTGGTTATCTTAAATATTCAGAGGACCCTGCAAAAATTAATACTCCTGCTGGAGATATTCGCGATCAAGTTTCTGGAAGCACCCAAGGATATACCAATCACTATGTTGTGGTCACTGGATTAAATACGGATAAGACAGTCTATTTTATGATTGGGTCTGGATCGCAGATGTATGACGACACGGGGAAACCCTTTGAAGTAAGAACTGGAGTTCAGGTAATAGCTCCTCCTGAAGACATGATCAATGGCAAGATCGTTGGTGCTGATGGGAGTCCGATAAATAATGCTGTTGTTTATGTGGAGGTCGAGGGTGGACAAACTTTGTCTGCCATGACGAATAATGGATTGTGGAAGCTAAATCTGGCACAGTCTCGTGATATCAGTAAGGGAGCGGTCCTCACTTATGATCCGGCAACTTCCTTGGTTTCTATTTTTGTTCAGGCTGGAATCTCCGGAACTGCAACGGCTATCACTAATACTGCAAAAACAAAACCTGTTCCTGATATCGTTTTGGGAAAAAATCAAAGCTTTGTAGAAACAACTGTAGCTACAGAAGCGACAGATACAACCGAGAGCGTAACAAAAACAACAGGATTTAAAAGTATCACGGATGAAGCAGCTCCTGTTCTCTCTCCTGAAGCAACAGAGGCAGCTGGTTCGATGATAATAATGAATCCGGCGATTAATGGAGAGATGATTGCAACTAGTTCACCAGAGTTTTCGGGAAAAGCCAGTCCTAATACATCAATTCGAATTTCGGTACACTCGGCTGTTGAGCTTACTCAAGTTATTCAGGCTGACAAAGACGGTACTTGGAAATGGACTCCTCCTCAAGACTTGGAGCCTGGTGTTCATACTCTAACCTTGGAATATACTGACGATAATAATATTTTCCAAAAGGTGGTGCGAACTTTTACCGTGCTGGCTGCAGATAAAACTGCTGGGCTTCCTGCTTTTACAGCTACTCCATCAGCCACAATAACGATTACACCAAGCCCGTCTTCAACACCAACAGCAACACCAACAAAGGCTCCAAGTATGCCAGCAACCAGCTCAGGAACACTGGAGGATGCAGGAGCTTTGTCTGTAACTGTTTTGATGGGAGTACTGGGAATAGTTCTATTTGTTTTCGGAAGAACATCAAAAAAATGGTGGAGAGATTGATGAATTACAATGAATAAATAAGTGCAAATAAATTGATTAACAAAAATTAAAATGGACGATCAAAATCAAACAAATCAACCGACCGGCCAAGGATTCCCTCCGATTGTTCCAAGTATGCCTGAGGATATAACTCCCAGCGATACTCCTGTTACGACCACAACCACAACGACAGTCACATCACCACAACAGACATCTGCACCAGAAGCATCTACCTTCCCTCCTATAGGGACTACACCTGCTTCGATTCCGACGACTGAGCCGTTTACCATGGAAACTGCGGCTCCAGTGGAGCCAGAAATGCCAGTGAGCAAGCCAAAAAATAAATTATTGCCAGTTATTGGTGGCATTGCTGCGTTACTGTTGGTTGTAGGAGTGGCTGGAGCTGCTTATTATGTTTCAAATCAGTTATCAAACAGGCAGGCTGTAGCTCCGAATGCACCGACAAGTAAACCGAAAGCTTGTACTGTTCAAAATATTGATCCTTTACCTGGTGGGGGATGTCCTTCTGGCTATGATGGTTGCGGTGTGAACTGTTGTAACCGATGTATAAATATTGAGAATCCGCCTGATCCAACATCAACCGGTACCCCTTGGACTTGTTCTGACTCTAGCTGTCAAGGTGATAACTGTAGCTCAAGAGGGCTTGTATGCGCTGGGCAATACCCAAATCCATGCGAGTGTGTTTGTCCGCCAAATAGACCAGACTGTGGTGGTGGACCAACAGATCCACCACCGCCTCCAGTTAATGGTGGATGGAGTGCTTGGAGTGCATGTAGTGCCACAACGTGCGGAACAACAGGAACAAAAACCCAAACATGTAACAATCCTGCCCCAGCAAATGGCGGTGCAGAGTGTACAAAGACTGATGGAACAAAAACAACTCCAACAGCAAGAACTCAGTCGACTTCTTGTACTGCCGCCGATTGTCCTGAAGTGGGGGCGTGTACTTTGATAAAGGTTTACAAAAAAGATACGTCTTCGGGAAATATCAATTTGATAGATCAAGCAGGATTACAGAATCTAAAAGTTGGAGATTCTTTGACTTTTTCAGTGACAGGAAGTGTTGCAAATTTGAAAGGTCGGTTTAGAGTGACAAAAAATGGAGCTGCTGGCGAATGGCTTGACGGATCACGTAGTGTCATGGGAAATGAAAGTGTTGTTAACTACAGTAACTACATAGTTGAGACAGCAGGTACTTATAAATTTGAGGCGCGGGTAAGTTTGACTCCTTAGTGTAATGAGATTGATTAATTACTAGATATTCTTTATAGTGTAGATAGGCCCTGTTTTATCGGGCTTGGTATTAACGCAATGGACGATCAAAATCAAACAAATCAACCGATTGTTCCGGGTACTGTTCCTGTTGTTCCTAGTGTACCCGAGGATATTACGCCCGTGGAAACACCCGTTACTACCACAACAACCACGACCACGATCCCAGAAACTGTGGCACCAACTGCGGTTCCAGAATGGCAAGCACCTTCCCCAACACCAGAAACAGTAACCACCACAACTACAACTGTAACAACACCGGTACCTGAAGAACAGACAATGCCCGAAGGCAAGCCAAAAAAGAAAATATTTTCCGTTATTGGAGCTGTTGCAGCCTTACTTCTCGTGGTTGGCGTGGCTGGAGCGGCTTATTATGTTTCCAATCAGCTATCAACAAGACAAGCTGTGGCTCCTAATGCGCCGGAAAGTAAACCTGCAGCTGAGAGTTGTTCTTATTCAACTGAAACCGAATGTAACCAACATAACTGTGGCGTTGGTTGTTACTGGAGTTCGGGTTCGTGCCATATGTCTGTATGTGGATCAAAGGTGTGTTATGGTGGTCTGGATTGCGGAAGTGTGTGTTGCGATAAAGCCACTCAACTCTGTTGTTCAAGTGGATGTGTGACAAAATCTTCAACTGTTACTGCCTGTCCGACAGCAACACCTACAATCGGTTGTTATCATTACCCAGATGAAGTTGCGGGTGATAATGCCACTGTTTGTACCCCAATTGATAGAACTAAGTTGAGTGATGTTACTTTTGCGACAGCAGGAACAATCAGAATTCATCAGGAAGGAATGATTGATCCAGGAACTACAATTACACTAACAAAGGGAACTGAAACAATATCAGCGACAAAAGTGAGTGATGGGAACTATGACGCGGTAGTGTCTGCCGGAACCTACAAAGTTACCGTAAAATTGGGATTTGCCACTGAAGGTGGTCAGGAATCGCTAGGTTTTATGCTCCCAAATGCAAGTAATAAATGTGGAAGATATCTATATGACTCAGCTAAAATTGACATCTCCTCTTTGAAAACTGCCTCGGCATTGACAAGCTATGGAATTAGTACGACTACAGGAGTAAATATCCCTTGGCAGTGTTGGGCAGATAGAATTCAAGGAGAAGATACAAATACTGTAGGACAATTGAAAGCCAATTACGATTTTGATGATTTTAGATTGGTTATTGGTTATAAAGCGGTAGAACTTCCGGAGGTTGGAGCCTGTTCAAAAATCAACATATACAAGAAAGTGGGAACAACATTTAGCACCACAGCAATGACTGATGCAGAGCTACAAAATCTAAAAGTAGGAGATGTGCTGATGCTTTATTCTAGAAGTAATAATGAAAACCTTAAGGGAAGGTTTAAGATATCTATAGATGGAGTTGAGGGAGAGTGGGTAGATGGAATAATAGATGGAAGTGACAAGACTGTCCATTCTTACTCATACACCATAGCAAAAGCCGGAACATATAAATTTGAAGCCCAAGTTACTACCGTACCATAAATTAACAAATGAACAAGAAAAAAATTCTCGCCATAGTTTTATTGATAGTAGTTCTTCTTTTGGGTGGAGCTTCAATTTACGTTGCTACTCAACTTTCAACAAGACAGGTTGTGGCACCAACAGCTCCTGAGAGTAGACCGGCGGCAGCAGACTGTACAAGCCTTACAACTCAAGCAACTTGTGATGCTCAGACAACTCCTGACTGTACATGGTTTGCTTCTTGTAGTAAGTGTGCAAATGCTGGAACTGACGAGAGTACTGTTTGTGATAGCTGGGAAGATACAACCAAAACAGAGTGTACCCTAACTGGTGTTGCAACAGCTGTAGAGGTTGGAGACCTAGCGGTAACAAAAACTGCTTATAAAAATGAAACAACAAATACTGTTGGAAATTATTCTCTCGATAATCCCATTACAACTGTCGTTCCCAACCAAACCTTTGTATACAAGATGGGCTATGAAAATGTAGGGACAACTACCATAAGCAGCGTAATTCTTTCCGACATATTGATTGGAAATAATCTAGAAAAATTGAGCTTTGTGGATGCTGACACACCGTGTACTTTTGATCAAGCAACAAGAAAAGTATCATGCAGTATCGGAGATGTAGCACCAGGGAAAGCCTCCCAAAAGTCCTTTAGAGTTAAGGTGTCTGAAAGTGTTACAGATGGTATGGTAATTGCAAACTCGTTTTCAGCTGCTTTTGATGACAAAACAGTTTCCGCAACAAATTCGCTTACTGTTGACGTTCCTGTAAGTATAGTAATTGAAGGTTCTAAAACTGCTTACAAAAATGTTACAGCCAACACTCCTGGTGTATATTCTTTGACAACACTAATGGATACGGTTTCGAAGAGCCAGATATATGTTTATTCGATTGAGCTAAAAAATACCAGTAACACAGTAGCCACAGGAGTAACCATCAAAGACTCACTTAAAAATATTTCTACCTTGACATACATGGATACTGTTTCTGGCTGTAGCTACAATACAACTGAAAAAGAAATAACTTGTGCAACATCAATTCAACCTGACGAAACAAAGACATTTAGCTTTAGAGTAAAAGCTGTTGACTCAATTGCCAACGGAGATGTAATTTCCAATACAGCGGTTGTAACATACCCCGGAGGGAACCTAAATCTTACCAAGGACTTGACTGTAAGTACCATTGTCAGTTGCAATCACACTTGTACAGTTGATGCTGAGTGTTCGAATGGTCTTACCTGTGACACTACAACAAACAAATGTCGTTTGGCAACTTGCGCAACTGAAGAAGACTGTGTTTGCGGTGTAATAGCTACTACAACCAAAGCGCCAACTGCAGTTAAAACTGTTGCTCCTACAAACATTGCTACCGCAGCAGCAACACCTTCGATCCTACCAGAGTCAGGTATTTTAGATATCCCTGGAGTGTTTGCATTCGGAGGAGGATTGCTCCTCGCAATCGTTGGAATTCTGTTAGCATTGTAAGCATGAAGATTGCTGTAGTTGGTGGTGGTTTTACCGGACTTGTCTGTGCTCTTACTCTTTTGGAAAAAGGAGAGGATGTGGTGCTCTTTGAGGAAGGAGATTCATTGGGAGGTTTGGCTGGAGGAGTAAAGAGGAAAAACTGGAAATGGAGTTTGGAGTATTTTTATCATCATGTTTTTACAAATGACAAAGAAATACTATCTTTGGCTAAAAAAGTCGGAGTAAAAACTCTAATAAAAAAACCGGTAACAACGAGCCTTATAAACAAAAAGGAGCTTCAACTAGACTCCCCTGTTTCTGTATTGAAATTTTCAGAATTAAGTATTTTTGGAAGACTGAGAATGGGTGTTGGACTGGCTGTCTTGAAACTTATTCCTAGGGGCATGTTTTTGGAAAAGTATCGTGTGGTAGACATGTTGCCAAAATTGATTGGAAAAGAAGGTTATCGAGTTATTTGGGAAAAATTATTAAAGGCAAAGTTTGGACCTTTTGCCGATAAGGTGAATATGGTTTGGTTTTGGGCTCGTGTTGCCAAGAGAACGAAAAACTTAGGTTATTTTGAAGAAGGTTTTCAAAACTTAGCAGACAAAACAGGTGAAAAAATTAAAAAGCTTGGTGGTGAAATACGATTAGGGGAAAAAGTATCAAAACTTAAAAAAACAGAGAGCGGAACATGGTTAGTGAACGATATTGCTTTTGAGTCTGTTGTTATGACTGTGCCGGCTCCTGTTTCAGAAAAATTACTAGAAGAAAAAATTGGTTTTCCAAAACTAAATTATCTCTGGGGGCAGACAGTAGTATTGGAAATTAACCAAAGATTAATTGGTGGTTATTGGATGAATGTTTTGGAAAAACACTGGCCTTTTTTAGTGGTGGTAGAACACACAAATTTGATAGATAAAAAATATTATGGAAATAATCGCGTGGTTTATCTCGGAAACTATTTACCAGATGGAGACAAACAACTGACAATGAACGAAGGGGAGCTGGTAATGGCGTATCTGCCATACCTTAGAAAAGTAAATAAACTGTTTAGAAAAAAATGGATAAAAAGTGTCTCTGTTTTTCGAAAACCCTTTGCTCAGCCAGTGTTTCCGATAAATTATTCATCCTTATTGCCAAAGATGAAAACTGAGTTCCCTAGACTGTATCTGGCCAATATGAGTATGGTTTATCCCTTTGATCGAGGAACAAATTACGCAGTAAAAATGGGAGAGGATGTAGCCAAACAAGTGCTGCGTGACATAAGATAGAGTATGCTATCTGCGGATTTACTTCTCGTCCTCAATATTTATATCATCAGTGTAGGACTGCAGTTTTTGGTATGGCCTCTCGTCAAAAAAATATTTCATAAATTACCTGATGAGGGTTGGGCTTTGGGGAGAGTGCTGATTACTTTGTTTGTTGCTTTGGTTATCTGGCAGATGAGTTTCCTTGGCTTTCCTGAAAACAATAGTGACAAGCTTTATGCTCTCTTGATTTTGGTGGGGCTGTTTAGTCTTTGGCAAGTATTTAACCACGGAATCAGATCGTTTACTGTTCCAAAAAGTACGGCCAAATTAATTGCAATTGAGGAGTATCTATTCTTGGTTGGCTTTGGAATGATGGCTCTTATTAGAGCACACGCTCCTTCGCTTGATAGTTTGGAAAAGTTTATGGACTTTGGTTTTCTTAATCAGTATGTGATGTCTCCCTCATTGCCCGCCATGGATATGTGGCAAGCAGGATCATCGATAAATTATTATTCTTTTGGGCATTTCTGGGCAAGTATATTTGTTCGAATCTGGGGCGTGACTCCGGCTGTTGGCTACAACTTGATGCTGGCATATATCTTTGGAACCTCAATTAGTTTAGTTTTTTTGGCGTGCAAAACTATAAGCGGAAACTTTGGAGCAAGGGCCTCGACCCTGGGAGGACTTGTTGGAGCATTTTCTGTTCTTCTTGCCGGTAACAGTCACGTGATTTGGTACTTTTTAAGAAAAGGTGGTATCGATGGATATTGGTATGCAGAAGCCACCAGATTCATCCACAATACCATTCATGAGTTCCCGAGCTATAGTTTTGTGGTGTCGGATTTACATGGCCATGTTTTGGACTTACCAATCGTATTGACCTTCTTGGTCGTGCTGTTTGCTTGGATCGCTAATAGAAAAAGAATCTATGAGGTTTTGCTGGGAGTTTTGTTTGGAGTAATGATGATGACAAATACTTGGGATGTGGCTGTTTATGGTCTCGTCTTGGTAGTTTTGGGAATTCAAATTTTATTGAATAATCCACGAGACTTGAAAAAATTATTAGTAACAGCCGGAGTAATTTTTATATCAATGGCTGCAATCTCTCTCCCTTGGTGGCTTTCTTTTAAATCAATTTCAAGTGGAATAGGAGTAGTGATTGAGAGAACTCCTTTTTGGCAACTATTAGTTTTGTGGGGAGGAGGAATGATCGTAAACATTATTGCGATTATCACAGAAGGAAAAGGTGAAAATAAAATGATAATCAGGACACTTGTTTTGAGTACAATCTTTTTAATCGTGATTCCTGAGTTTGTATATGCTCGAGATATATATCCAAACCATCCAAGAGCAAACACCATGTTTAAGCTTACCTATCAGGCATTTATTATGATGGGTATTCTGCTTGGAACTACTTTGGGAAAGTTGTTTGACGTAACCAGAAAAATTAAAATATGGTGGAGAGTGCCTGCTCTATTTTTAGTTGTTTGGATTTTTGCAGGAACAATGGTTTTCCCTTTTAAGGCATTTTCAACTTACTACTCCGGTTTCAAAAACTATTATGGTTTGGATGGAGAGGCTTGGATGATTGACAAGACCCCAGAAAACTATGGCGCAGTAAAGTACTTACAAGAAAATAGAGATGGGAAAAACTTGGTGGAGGCTGTGGGAGATAGCTATACCCTGTTTAACTCGGTATCAGTATTTTCGGCAGTTCCTACTATTCAAGGTTGGCGTGTTCACGAATGGCTATGGAGAGGTGGTTATGACGTGGTGGCCGCTAGAGAAGCAGAAGTTCGAGATATTTATCAAGGAGAAAGTGTAGAAAAAACGAGGTTCCTTTTGGAAAAGTACAATATTGGATGGATTTTGATTGGACTAGACGAAAAAATCACATACAAAATAAATGAAGAAAAGCTGTGGCAGTTGGGAGAGATGGTTTGGAGTCAGGGAGATACGTATTTAATTAAGGTCAAGTGATTCTTGGGAGTCGGAGTTTGCCACACCGCCATAGGCGGTTCGCAATGACGTTTACTGTTTCCCCTTGAGAATATTGTCTAGATATTTTTTGAGGGCTGTCCAGTTGTTGTCTTTAGGCATTAATACCCATTCGCCTTTGTATTGTTTTGTGGGAGGATTGTAAAGAATGGTTAGGCCATTTTCGTCTGGTTTGTCTGAAAAGGTAACTGATTTTACGGGGTTATTTTTTGCTTCTAGAGCAATTTTGGCAAGGGTTGGATACAGACTTTGATTTAAATTTGTATTTAAATTTTTATCAAGAATAACAAAGAAAGCATCGAGTTTGTTTTTGTCGAGCAAGAAAGCGGGGGTCAGCATTTTTTGTCTTAAAGCTGAGATCACTTGTTGTTGGCGACGGTTTCTAGCAAAATCGGTTCCCTCGTCTCCTTCTGAGTGACGAGAGCGAACATATTTGAGAGCTGTTTCCCCATTCATGTGAGCAGATCCTGTGGCGAAAGTAATACTTTCATATCGAGCCGATTCCGGCTGGGCGTTTTCCATCCCTTGAATGGGAAATAGTGGATCAGTAAAGCCCGGATTAACGTCGACATCGATTCCTCCCAGAAGATCAATTGTCTCTTTAAAAATGGTAAAGGTTACAACTGCTGTGTAGTGAATAGGAGTTCCTAGATCTTCTAGAATGGCAGCCTCAGCCATCTGGATTCCTGCTCCAGGACTGGCTTCTTCGCCGTAGTAATAAGCTGAGTTTATTTTTGCCTGAAGAGATGGAACCCAGAGGTCTCTTGGGACACTGATCATCGTAGGGGTCTTGGTGTTGTGATCGTAGCTTAAGACTATTATCGTATCGGCCAGATTGGGTGAGTCCGTTCCTTCTCCTCTGATACCAAGAAGCAAAAAGTTGGTTATGCCATTTGTATTGTCTAAATTTTCTGCAGGAGCACCCAAAAAACTTAGCAGATCTTGAGGCTTTACATGGAGTCTATCAAGCATCTTGAGCCCTTGAGATCCAATAAGACCAAGAACACAAATGGCGAGAGCGACAATAATTAATACAAGGTGACGTCTAATAAAGGCGGCAAAATGAAGAATGACCCTAGCTGGTCTGATATGTATCAGTTTCATAAACTATGCAAGGCTATTGATTATTCCGGTAAATGACGTTGGTTCGAGACTGTCTGTTCCAACCAGTACACCATCGATACGATTATGATCTACAAATGACTTGACGTTGTCGGCAGTTATTGATCCGCCGTAAAGAACTGGAGCAACATTATCGATGAGAAAACCGATTTGGTTGGTGATGTGATTGGCTTCAACTGGATCAACGGGTTTGCCTGTGCCAATGGCGGCGATGGGCTCGTAAACAAAGAAGCAGCGTGAGACATCGACATTTTTCTGAAAAAGTTCTTTGATTTGTTGATCGAGATATGGTGTATCAAGGCAGACAATTGGGGTAATAGAGTTTTCGAGAAGTAGTTTGGCTTTTTCGGCGACCATCTCACTGGTTTCACCAAAATCGCGACGACGTTCTGAGTGACCAACAATACAGTAACTCACGAGTTCTCCAAGCATGTTGGCAGTAATTTCTCCAGTGTGTTTCCCAGGAGGAAGATGGGAGACATTTTGAGCTCCAGTGATAATAGGAATATTAAGATCAGATAGCTTGTGATTGAAGCCGGCAATATCAGTAAACGGTAAACAAAGAATTACAGTAATCTCCGAACTGAAATTTGGACGGACCGCATGAATGCTATCAATCCATATTAATGACTCGGTTAGGTTTTGATTACTTTTCCAGTTGCCAATAACGTACTTCATGGTTTGAGTCAATTATATGCTAACTTTGCAATACAATATATTGGCATGGATGAATTTTTAAAAGACTTAAACAAGGAACAGAAAGAGGCAGTGATTTATGGAAAAGGACCGCTTCTTATTCTGGCAGGTGCAGGATCGGGAAAAACGCGAGTACTTACTTACAGAACAGCATACTTGATCCAAAAGATGGGAGTTGCTCCTGAGTCTATTGCTCTACTAACTTTTACAAACAAGGCAGCGGAGGAGATGAGACAGAGAGTAAAAGCCTTAGGAGGAAAAGCAGGATCCCTTGGTTTTGCTGGCACTTTTCATACTTTTTGCGCCAAGCTTCTTCGAGAGTATGGATTAAACGTAGGTGTAAACCAAAACTTTGTAATTTTTGACAGTGATGATTCTGAGTCAGTAATGAAAAAGGTACTTAAAGAACTGGATATTGACCCAAAAGAATCCAAACCAGCAATGTTTCTCTCTGTAATTAGCAAGATGAAAAATGATTTAGTGAGCCTGGCTGATGCCGAGACGACGGCTGGTGATTATTTCCGCCGAATGGTGGTGAAGGTGTGGCGAGCTTATCAGGACAAATTAAAAAGTAACAATGCCGTGGATTTTGATGACCTCTTGGTAAAGGCGGTGTCTTTATTGAAAATTGATCGAATTAGAGAAGAAATTAACGAACGATTGCAATGGATACTGGTTGATGAGTATCAAGACACAAATAAGGCTCAGTTTGAACTGACAAAGCTATTGGCAGGAACAAAGCAAAATATTACGGCTGTGGGAGATGCGGCTCAGGCAATTTATTCTTTCCGTGGAGCCGACTACCGTAACTTAGTTTTGTTTGAGTCTGAGTATCCAAAGGCAGCTATGGTGAGCCTGCCAACAAACTATCGATCAACTCAAAATATTTTAGACACAGCGTATGGAGTAATCAGCAACAATACAACTCACCCCACAATTCATCTGGAAACAACTGGGGGGTGTGGTGAAATGGTTGATTTTTTTGAAGCAGGAGATGAGAGAGACGAGGCAAAGTATGTAGTCGAACAAGCAAGAAAAATTTCATCTATCGACGGAGTTGTGGCAATTCTTTATCGAACAAATGCCCAGTCACGCGCCTTTGAAGATGAACTGATGCGTAGAGATATTCCCTACAAATTGGTTGGTGGTTTGCGATTTTATAACAGAGCCGAGATAAAAGACTTGGTAGCATATCTGCGAGTTCTTAATAATCCTGAGGAGGAAATTAGTAGAGCCAGAATTGAAAAATTAGGGAAACGAAGAGCAGACGTTTTTGATAAATGGCTTGCAGGAAAAACAGATAAAGAAAAATCTGGTAATCCTGGAAAACTACTAGAGGAAATTATTAACGCGGTTGGCTTTTTGGAGAGATTTGATGAGAGAGATGAGGATGATGTGGCAAGAATTGAAAATATAAATGAACTTTTGGCAGTAGCCTCAGATTTTCCTAATGTAGAAAAATTTTTGGAGAGTGCAGCGCTTTCCGAGTCGGAAATAAAACAACACAAATCAAACGCCAAAATAACTTTGATGACCGTGCACGCGGCAAAGGGCTTGGAGTTTGAGACTGTTTTTGTGGTTGGGCTTGAAGAAGGACTTTTCCCCCATTCTCGATCAATTCTATTGGGTCAAAAAGAAGAAATTGAGGAGGAAAGAAGACTAGTGTATGTAGCCATGACACGCGCTAAAAAGAAACTGACATTATCGTGGGCAAGAAGTAGATTAGTTTTTGGTGGAAGACACAACTCTATTCCATCGAGATTTTTATCTGAGATTCCTGAGAAATTATTGAAAAAAGTTGGCGGAGAGCGTGAAATGGAGAAAAGGGTTTCGAAACCAGCACCTCTTTTGGACGAGTTTGGAGAGAAAAAAAGAATAATTGTGCAAGACTGGGAAATAGCTGAGGCAACAAAGGATGATTTTGCTGAGATTGATAATTGGTAGAGATTAAAAAAGGATAAAATAGAGAAGTGAATATAGAAGTATTAGAAAAAGACAGAAAAGATTTTGACAAAGAAGCCAAGCATCCTTTGCAGTCTTGGTCGTGGGGAGAGTTTCGCAAAAAAACTGGCGTTGGTTTGACCCGTTTTGGTTTTGGAGAAAAATCTATCGATGAGGTATTTCAAATAACTTGGCACAAAATTCCTTATACAAGTCTTTGTATTGGGTACTGCCCCAAGTCTGCAGTACCAAAACCTGAAGAAATTGAGGCAATAAAAATTGAAGCAGTAAAGAGAAAGGCTATTTTTGTTAAATTTGAACCAAACGAAAAAATTAATACAGAAACAGAAAAGAAAATAAAACAACTTGAGAAAAAATTTAATTGGGTAAAGGGTAAACCTCTCTTTACAAAATACACTTTTCAGCTGGATATTTCTAAGAGCGAGGAGGAGCTTTTGAAAAATATGCATCAAAAAACCAGATACAATCTGCGTCTGGCGCAAAAGCGCGGGGTTGAGATCATTGAGGACAATAGTGCAGCTGGATTTGAAGACTATTGGAAATTGATGGAGGAGACAACTAAGCGACAGGGTTTTTTTGCTCACGGGAAAGAGTATCACCGTAAAATGTGGCAGACCATGACGGAGTCTGGAAACGGACATTTGTTTAAAGCTGTTTTTGATGGAAAAACTCTCACAACTTGGATGGTGTTTATTCTCAACGACACAATTTATTATCCATATGGCGCATCTAGTAATGAAAATCGAGAAGTGATGGCAAGCAATCTTATGATGTGGGAGGTAATTCGTTTTGGTAAGAAAAACAACTGCAAACTATTTGATATGTGGGGGAGTCTTGGACCAGAGGCAGATGTACACGACCCTTGGTATGGATTCCACAAATTCAAACAAGGATACGGAGCTGAATTGGTTGAGTTTTTGGGTAGTTTTGACCTCGTCATTAATCCTCTACTCTACAAAATTTATGGCCTCACCGACAAAGTGAGATGGCTCGGACTTAAATTAATCGCAGGGATCCGAAAATAATGGAGGACATCCGCCAAAATGCTGGATGGGGTGAACACTTGAAACATCGTGGTTGGAAAACAGTGAAGATTAAATCATCTGATGGTCGTCACATGATCCAAACATATATTTTGCGTCTTGGATGGTGGCCTTTTTCGATGATGAAGATTCAGCGATCAAATTACGACCCTGACTTTAGTGAATTGAAGAGGATAAAAAGAAAATACTGGGTAGTAAACTCGATAATTGAGCCTTTAAGAATCCAGAGTCCAGAAGCTTTTAGGAAAGCTGGGTATTGTTTCACTCGTTTTCCATTTCTTGCCATTAGTACATATCTAAACGACCTAACAAAGTCAGAAAAAGAGATGTGGAATTGCATGTCTGACAATGCCAAAAGATTAATCAATAAAAACAAAGGAGTAATCATTGAAGAGGTGAAGCCAGAAAAGTTTTGCGAGTTGTGGAAAAAATCTTCAAAGATTTGGATCATGGGAAAATCTGAAGTTGAACACTTGATAAAAAGTTTTAAGGGAAAAGTAAGACTTACAGTAAATAGAGTTGGAGATGAGTATCATTCTGGGCTGATGGTTATTTACTCAAAAGACACAGCGAATTATTACATGACCTGGACTAGTGAAGCTGGAAGACTTTCTGGAGCGCACTATAAATTGGTTTGGGAAGAAATGCTTGTGGCTAAAAAGGCGGGCTACAAATTCTGGGATTTTGAAGGTGTGTTTGATATGCGATGTCCTCAAAAAAAATGGAAAGGTTTTACTGAGTTTAAAAGACGGTTTGGGGGAAAATTGGTACGGTTTCCTGGTGGATTTTTCCGCTGGCTTTAACAAAAAACCCACTCAGTTGAGTGGGTTGGAAAATATATTTCGATTTCTATTCTACGTCTTCTTCTTCATCGATTATGTAAACATCTGGATTGATGTTCTTTTTGTCGAGCATGAAGAGAAGAAGTTCCGGAAGAGCCTTGGTTGGGTGAGGAAGATACTTTCCGGCACCGGTGCCGATCATCAGGCCATATTCCTTCATCTGGACATATACCGACTTATCGCCTTCTTTCATCATCCGAGTGCGACCTTTGGAGCAGACTGTAGCGAGAATGAGGTTGATGGCTTCGATGTATTCATCGATGGCCGGATATCTATCATCGGTTTCTGCAACAATACGAGCCGCGGCAATGAGACGAATAAGAATCTCGGCAGAGACAACATCGTCGATCTTGTCCTTGCCTTTTGTCTCTGTACTGCCAGTGATTTTGCGCGACTCATCGAGCCAGTTTTTTTCCATCTTGAGCCAGTCTCCGTGGCGCAGACCCCAGATACTTTCGGCCAGATCAAAGATGACATCTCGGCGATCTCTGGATGAGCCATTAATGGTGTTTTCATCGGGCAAGTATTTTGGGTCAAACGAACCTAAATCGAGAATGTCGTAGATGGCCAGAAGATTACTTCTGTTGATTTTGCCACCTTTGGCAATCAAGATACCTACATCGGTCCATTCCTTGATATATCCTTTTTCAGACATTTGCTACCTCCTTAATGTGCAAGATAGCGTATTATACCAAGAATTTCTTTTATAGGACTTTTTCCCAGTTTTCCACTTCTCCGTCAACAAGAAAAAATAGTGGATTAAGCTTTAGAGTCTTTACCTCTTTTAGGGTATCGACGTCTTTGGAAGATCGATGGAAAAGTTTATTTTTTAAATGAGTGGCTTCGTAGGCGACCTGACCTGAAGAGGCGGGAATCAGAACTGATTTAAATGGCTGAAGTTTGGTTTTATCAAAACAGAATCCTCTTTTACACGATTCATCAAAAATTGTTTGTAAAAATTGATTGATAGCAGAGATTGGATCTTCGGAAGCCTTGAAGCGTACTAGCTGAGGATGATTTTTGTATCCTACGGTATTTCCTTCAAGCACCTTGCGAGCCAATAAAGCTTCACGCCAAACAGCCAAGAGTCCTTTTGTGTCTAGGTATTGAGGATGGAGAGTCCAAAGTCGCATATTAAAAGAGTGTTTTTTGTTTGGGTAATAATTCAAAGTTTTTTAAAGAATCTGGGACTTCAAATTTTTTAATTTTTGAAGTGTGACCAGAAATGAGAGTAATTTCTGATGGTGAAATGGAAAAATACTTGGCGAGAGAGCTGATAATGGCTCCATTGGCTCGACCGTCAACGGGTGGCTCTTTGACAGATACAGCATAAGTGTCTGGGGCGATTTGAACTATTTTCTCTTGTTTCTTTTTGGGCTTGGCGACGACTGTAAGATACATATTATTTTGTCCTAATGGGTTTTATTCCTCCGTGATTAACGACAACTGCAGGACGTCCGTGAACTTGGGCAATTCTACCAACCCTCAAAATAATTCCTTGTTTTATACATTCTGGGCAATATACATCGATTCCGTTTGGAAGCCCTTGAACGCCTATAAAATCAGTTCCTATTTCGTCAATATAACACTTTAATAAATTTCCAGATTTTACCTTACGATACTTTTCAAATATCAGATGCCCGTGTTTACAATGGATATCAATTATTTTTATATTCATATTTACCAGTTGATTGGCTTTTGACCATGGGCAACTAAGTACTCATTTGTATTACTAAAAGGTTTACTTCCAAAAAATCCGTTGAAGGCGGAGAGAGGTGAAGGGTGAACAGATTTTATGACGAGATGCTTGTCGGTATCAATAAAGGCACCTTTTCTTTGGGCATAGGCTCCCCAAAGAATGAAAACAAGGTTTTCTCTGGACTCGGCAAGATGGTGAATAATGGCGTCAGTAAATAGTTCCCAGCCTTTGTTTTGATGACTACCTGCTTGATGAGCGCGAACGGTGAGAGTTGCATTGAGAAGCAACACCCCTTCTTTTACCCAGTTCTCCAGATTTCCAGAACTAGAATGTGAGACGCCAAGATCCTCTTTTAGTTCTTTATATATATTTTTTAAAGAAGGAGGTAGAGCAACTCCGTCAGGAACAGAAAACGATAATCCGTGAGCTTGATTTGGCCCATGATAAGGATCTTGACCGAGAATGACTACTTTGACCTTGTCGACGGGGAGAGTGTCGAGAGCGTTGAAAATAAGTTTGGCGGGAGGATAGACAGTATTACTTTTGTATTCCGAGTGAACAAACTCACTCAAGGTAACAAAATATGGTTTTTCAAACTCATCTTTGAGTAGAGATTTCCAAGTTTTTTCGAGCCTAACTTCCATCTAGTTTCCAGACGGAATATTAGCCGGCATGGTGGGGATGTTTTTCATCATCTCAGAGAGATCGGTGAACTGAACATCTTTGGGAACTGAAAATTTACTATTGTCGGCTATCCACGGAGAACACTTAACGTTTAGTTCGTCGTCCATATCAACAGCTCCCGATTGAGAGGTGTTGTCTTCGTCTGATTCATTGGCTGTTTCGGTAATCTTCATCTTCATTCCTTGATTTTTTTCTTGAGTGTTCCATGTGTACATATAACTGCCATCAGAAACCATGCTCATTTCTATTTTTGGCATATCTTTGTCTGTACTGGTTACGATCACTTCTTGAGCAATTTTGTCTCCTGAAATGTAAATAACACCTGTTGATTCTGTTTTTGTACCGTCATCGTCTGTGGTTGACGAAGATACTGTGCATTTTTGGCTTTTTCCCATTGCTAGAAGTTCACGCATCGAAGTGCTTTGTGATTGTTCTGTCTCTGGAGAGTTATCTCCTTCGGCAAGATTGTCTTGAATGGGAGTTTTGGCTGTGCAAGCAGAAAGAAGAATAGCGGAAAAAATAACCAGAGGGAAAATGGCTTTTTTACTCATATATTCGTAGTATACACAATTTATTTTCGTCGTATAATTTTTTGACAATGACAAAAGCTGAGGTTAATAAACGTAAATTTATTTTTGATGGAGCTATTAATCTTTTTTATGCCCCAGAAGTAAAGTCTGAGGGAAAAGAGAAAATTGAGATAGTAAAAGAATACCTACAGGAAAATCCTGAGATGAATTTTGTTTTGTATTTTAATCATATTTCACTGGACGATCCGGCGGCATTACTTCGAGTAGCAAACTTGATTGATCCAAACGGTACTCGTCACTTGGTGGTGCCATCTTCACTCTCGCATGCAGATTCAAATGATTTCTTGGGGAAATTTATTTCTTTTAGCATGGATGTGGTGGCAGGCTGCGGAATAGAAGTTATGCCTGTGGTTCAGACGTTTCAAGTAGGTGATAAATACACTCAAGAAGAGGCTAGAGAGTCATATATGAAACTATTTAACCGATTGAAAGAATTAAAAAAATCTGAGACACCAACGGGAGTAATAATTGGACCAGAAGGACACCGAAGTGAGAATGGAGAGCTAAGTAGTGTAGAGTCGGGAATGGTGGCTGCAGGCAGGCTTCTCGCTCCTGTGATGTATATACCTTTGGCGATTTCATATGGCGGGGAGTTTAAAAGAGACAAGATGAACATTGGATCAAAAATGAAGATCAATATTGGAGAGATTACAGTTCAAGAAACTGCACGGGAGTATCCGTCGATTGAGGAGCTAATGATGAAGCTGGCAGGGGCACTGCCTGAGGAGATGAGAGGTGTTTGGAAATAAAAAGTACGTGATATCAAGCCAATTCAAAAGCGTGGTATAATATAGGATATGACATATTTTAACCGTGGTGGTGGAGACAGTAGATCCCAGTTTTATAGCCCAAGAGAAGGTTTCGGTTCTCGTGGTAATGACCGTGGGTCAGACCGCAAGGAATTATTTGACGCAGTTTGCGCCAAGTGTGGCGGAGTTGCCAAAGTTCCTTTTAAACCAAATGGCAGAAAAGACGTTTTTTGTAGTAAATGTTTTGGTGAAATGAATGGCGAAGAGCCTCGTGGTGGAAACAGATTTGAGAGTAGAGGTAATGACAGAGGTTTCAATGACAGACCAAGAAATAGTTTCGATAAACCTATGTTCAGTGCTATCTGCGATGAATGTGGAGACAACTGCCAAGTTCCTTTTGAACCAAGAAATGGTAAGCCTGTTCTTTGTAGTGATTGTTTCGCCAAAAAAGATGGTGGAAGAGACTTTGCTCCTAGATCATTTTCTCCTGCTCCAAGAAGTGCCGCTCCCTCAAGCAACATTGACCTAAGTGAGTTGAACGCTAAGTTGGATAAGATCATCAAACTACTTACCTCCGCTGAACCAAAAAATATCACCGAGAAAATTCTTGAGACAATCGAGATGACTTCCGGAAAAGAAGTAATTGCTCCTAAGAAAAAGGCTAAAAAAGTAGCTAAGAAAAAAGTGACTAAGGAATAATCTTTAATTAATTAAAGCAAAAAGGACTCCTCACGGGGTCCTTTCTGTTAGACGATGAAGAATATACAAAATGCCGATGATGGCGAGATTGAGAAGAACACTGATGGAGACGGCTTTCCAAAGAGAGTCGAGGATTGTCCAAACATATGAATTGGAGCTAAGAGTTACTTGAAAACCAAAATACCAAACCAAGAGAGAGATAAGAAGGAAAATAATAATGAAGGGAATTGTTTGTTTGATATCTTGCCAACTTGGAAAAAAAGAGTTGGCAATGGTAAAAAAGAAATAACCTTCAAGAAGAAAAAGAGCGTAGTTTTCTGCCGAAAAACTAGTTTGAAGTAATGATGCAAGCCAGATGAGAAGGGCAATACCAGTAAAAAATGGGGCGAAACCGACTAAAAACCCTTGAATTGGATTTAATTTTTGTGTTTGGACGGAGCCAAGGGCTACTCGAACAGTGCCTTCGTCTTGAGATTTATTCTCTAAGTACTCAGGAAAAATATCAATTTTGCCAGTGCGAGCTCCGGTAAGGGCGGCGAAAAGAAAATGAGAAATCTCGTGAACAAGAGTGCCCGGAAGAAAAATAATACTCCAGATAACGATTGCTGTGTGCTGACTACCACCCAAGTGATGTACCAAACGACCAAGATTGGCCGTCATTTTCTTCTTGGTGAGAAGGAGAAGTATCAAGGAGATAGATACATACAATAAAGACATTAATTCATTCTATATTACCCCTTGACCTTCCAGCTACTGGAAGGTGTAAAGTACTTCAATGAAGAAATATTCAATCGGTGAAGTGGCTAAGATATCAGGTCTTTCCACAAAAACACTGCGTTTTTATGAAGAGAAAGATATCATCAAAAGCGCTTCTCGCGAGGAAAACGGGTATCGATATTTTTCTGAAGAAAACTTGGAGGAAATTAAGCTTATTAAATATGCCAAAGACTTAGGGTTACCTCTTTCTGAGATCAAAAAACTAATGATTGGCTGTGCTGGTGGCGACTGTAACCACACAAAGGAGTACAACAAGAAAGTAATTGATGACTATATCGAATTACTTATAGAACGTAAGAAACAGACAGAAATATTGCTTGATAGACTACAAAAGATTCAGAAAAAAGGACCGTATTGTTGTGGAATACTTCATGAATTATCAATTAACGATAGAAAGGAAGGTGAAAAATAATGATCTATTGCGAATGTGGAGACGATTGTAAGTGTGGAAGTGATTGTAAATGCTAAGTTAGGCTATTGACGCCTTAGGTCCGCGGCCTTGGCGTCAAGTTGTCTGGGGATTTTTTTATAAAAAAACACCCCTAAATAGGGGTGTTTGGAACAGTCAGTCTCGTTTTGCCAACGTTTCAAAGGCTTTGAGATACAGTTTCCGGACAATTCCACGATCAACATCGTAGCCGGTAACTTCAACCTTGGCGCAGAGAACTTTGATCGTTAGATCTACACGATTGAAGTTTGCCACGAGAAGCAGGTTGCCTAGTTTCACTTTCTTAGCACCGGTGTTTAGGGAAACATTTCCCAACAAATCTCCGTCGAATCTTCCGCGAAACATTGCATCGTAAATATCTCCGTCTTTGTGTACACCTCTTAGTTTCATTTTAAGGGTGTAGCCACCTTCAGAGACAGTAACCTCTTTACCGATCCTGGGATCTTTTTTATATGTAGAAGTGACTTCCATTTTGTGCTCCTTCTAATGAAAGATTGTCTAAAGTGCGAGAAAATAAATCTTTGATAGGATACCACAATCATGCCTAAATGTCAAGTTATGGGATACTTTTGAGGATGGTTTCGATTTTGTCTTTTAGGATTTCGATGAGTTCGGGATCCATGTAGGTGTAGCCATCGGGAATATCGAGGTTAATGGATTTGGGAAGTGGAGTATCTGGGAACTGGGCCTTGATACGTTCGAGATGGTCTTTTTCCATGTATAAAAGAAGGTTGGCCCATTTGAGGTCAGAGGCTGAAAGAACGTGAGGAGAGTGAGAACTCAAACCAGCAGAGCGGACAGAAACACGAGGGTCGTGGCGGTAGAGATTTTCGGCCGTGGGGCTGCGCCATTTGTTGTGGGAGCAGACGAAGAGAAGTTTGGGTTTGTTGAACATTACTCTGATTTTGACTTTGTTTTTATTATTGGTTTATTTAAAAATTCATCCGGATTAAATTTGATGTTTGCAGTTGGATTTGAAAGTACAAAAAATCTAACTGATGGTTGAGGTTTATATACCATTATTTCGTTCTTATCAATTTTTTCAAGATCTTCAATAGAATATTTATATAGTTCTTCATCCAATTCCTTATTTTTTACGATGTAAATTATCGCTGATATTTCTTTTAATCCATAAATATCACTTGGTAGAAAACGAAACCATTTTGCTAGGAAATCAGCATCGAGTGCAACAACAAAGGGTATTTTATTGTTAACTTTTGTGTTCTGGGAGACGTATTTATTGTATTGATCTCTTGCATCTAATAACACTTCATAATATTTGTTTTGAAAATTTGGTTCGAATACTCCGCTTTGGTGTAGATTTGGATTTAACATTGAAATTTGCTCACCATCCTCAGTTATTCCACCACACACGACATATTTGCACTCAACTAGCAACTTTTCCCCTAGTGAATTTGTGATTAAAAAATCTGGCTTCCTTCCATGTATGTCTTTATCTAATTTGGTTACATTATGTCCATATTTTTTCAATATTCCACCGATTCGATTTTCAAAACGTATTGATGTCTCTTGGGCGATTAAATTGTCGATCATGTATTTTAGTAATAAATAATGATTAAGTTATAGAAAATAAAATTAGCTGAAGTCAAATCAAATAATATATTCGTTATGTCCACACTCATGCCATTTTGCTACGAGAGCAGATAAAGTGGAGGTTAGGCATAAATAAATTGAAGCCTATCTGCTAAGCCGATACCTTATTTATCATCTCTAAAAGAGAACCCATCATTGATGTTCCCAACAAGACTTAATTTTTTACCCTTGGAAATTTTGACCATAAACCCGACCTCTTCAAGGAATGTATATATTTTTTCAGCCAATTTATATTCTGGTGTGTCAACTTTTATTATAGAGTCACCAAGAATTTTTTTTGCCTCATCTTTGTCAATGACAAAACCGTGATCCTTATATTCATAAACTAGACTATGCTCTACACTTTGGCCGTTTTCACTTTTCGGAAGGCTTCTACCTTTAAGTAGAATGTGTGCGTATTGCTCTGCCGACTCGGTAATTCTCTCGAAATATCCGAACATTCCAGGCTCTACTTTGAGCGCAAGATATTTTGCAAACATATCTGACGCTCCTGGATATTTTTGGCATATCTCCGCAATATGCTCAACCGCATTTGACACACCAAGGGCAGGCAGTCCGTTAATCTGAGGGTCAATTGGTCCAAGCTGGCTCATCGTCCCCATGTGTATCTCATCTGCACCAAGAGACAGAAGAGTTGCTGCAGATTTAGCTTTTCTTGGAATGGCGACTGTGAATTTGTCAGACAGGTCTTTTACTACCTTACTTATAAAATATGCTGGTTCAATCGACCCGCCAGGACTATGGACGATCAATAAAACATTACCTTTTTTCGTCCTAGAAATAGCACTGTAAATTCTATCTGAAGTGTAATCTGTTATTGAATCCTCATCGTACAGAAACAACACATTGTCTTTTATCCCAGACTCGGAAATTTTGCTTTGTATATGGGTTGAGAACGGTATGGTCAATTCATCAGTATCTTTTACCGATCTTACAAGATCAAACGTTTGTCTCCAGTCATCAAGATCGTATTTTTTTGTTTTTGGAACCTTTTTCTCCGCTTCGGTGGTTTCTTTGTTATCCATTATTAAGTATTTTATATCACTATCATATTTAATTATGCAAAATTTGTATAGGTACCTGTGTGTTTATCTTTGACAGTGGCTTCTAAATGGACAGGTGGCGCATTTCGTGAGGTCTTCGGTGCGGGTGAAATCGAGATCGCGGATTTGGGAGACAGAGTCTTTGATTACTTTCTTTAAATTGGTGACGTCTTCAGTAGAGATAATGAAGTTTTCGCGGTGGAAATTGTTTTGAGCGTCGGGCTCGATGAAGTCTATCTGCGTTTCTTTGACTTCGTACTGGAAAGATTTATCTAGCTCCGCAAGAAGTTGGTAGAAAGTGAGCTGGCGTTTGTAGTCGCCGTCGGAGTTTTTGGTGTTGCCTTCGATTTCGTTTCTGGTTTTGGATTTACCTGTCTTGTAATCGATGACGCGGACGTGCTTTTCTTTTTCGCTGGTTACCTCTATACGATCGATTTTGCCGGTGAGAGCAATATCATCTAGATGGATTTGAGAAGTGAGAGAAGTGCCGAAACTTTTCTCAGTAAAGAGACAGGCGGTGAATTCTTTTTCGTATTTATCGTAGTAGTTGGTAAGAACTTTTTTGCCATGAGCGAGGCGGTCTTTGAAGTCAGTCTCCGTCATGATTTCTCTAGCAAGTGCGGCTTCGAAATCTTTGAGAAAAATTTCTTTGGACTCGAGCTTGCCGTTATTTAGCTCTCTGAATAATTGCTCGAGGGCGTAGTGAACAGCAGTACCGAAACACATGGCAGGCGCCTTGGCTCTGGGGATCCTGTAGAGATTATCGAGCTTGAATTTGTAGTGACAGCGGAGATAGGTGTTGAGGGCCGTGGGGGAAAGCTTGAGATCTTTTATCAATTCTCTTAGATACTCGGCTTCACCATCGAGAAGAGTATCTTCTTTGGCTGGAGACATAAGGGCGGCGAGAATATTGGCAGAATTTTTTTCTAATTTTTTAGTATCAACTTTTTCGATGTTTTCTTTCGGTAGATCTTCAAGGAACATGGCGGGAAAGATCATCTTGGCGGAGTTGACGTACTGGGTAGAGCCGGTGAGGTAGAGGTTTTGTTTGGCTCTCGTCATGGCCACATAAAAGAGGCGGCGTTCTTCGGCGTTTTTGTCTTCTTTGTCGGTATCTTCGTAGACGATAATACCGTCGGGGAGTTTGATCATTTCCCTTTTGGCTTTATTGCCCCAGTGAGTATCGGCAAATCTGTAAATGTAGACTGTTTGCCACTCGAGACCTTTGGATTTGTGAGCTGTGGTAAGCGTTACGGCGTCGTCGTTGCCTATTAGGACTTGCTCCTCTAATTTGAGGTTGTTTTCCTCCATGATGCCCAGATTGTAGACGTAGCCAAAGAGATCGAGGTCGGGGAAAGAAGCGGATTGGGATTTGACGTCGTCGAAGAGAGTGCCAAAACGATTGAGCTCGATGATGGGCTGGGGAAGAGCCAAAATATATTCGAGAATCCCCGACTCTTGCAGAATCATCTGGAACATTTCGGGGAGAGTGTGAGTGGCGGCCTTGGAGTTCCAAGAAACAAATTTGAGATATGCCTCAACGACTTTGTCGTCTAATTCAGGATGATCTGACTGGAGAGAGTCGACCAGGGTCTTTCTTTCTTGATGGGCTTGTCTGCTAATTTTTAAAATGGAAAGTGGATTGAGCTGAAAGTAGGGATAATTTAATACAATAAAGAGGTCGAGATCGTCAACTGTGTTGTGGAGAGCGGTCGCGACTCTGAGGATTTTGAGGAACTGGCTAACGAGAGGAGTAGCTAGAATGTTGGTGCCGCCCTCGAGGCGGTAAGGAATATTTTTTTGTTTGAACAGATTGACTAAGATATCGACGTCTTTGTTTTCTTTGACGATCACGGCTGAATCTCTCGGCTTTGCCCCGTTTTTTATTTTTTCTTCCAAGTCAGCCGTTATGAATTCGTCTTCGAGAATGGTGGAGCTGAATTCGACTGTCTTGATCTTTTCGTCTTTGAGATCTGTATTAGCGTGGAGAGGAGTCTCACCTAGAAGAGCGGCAGCGGAGTCGAGAATGGTTTGGGTGGAACGATAGCTTTGGTCGAGAACAATTTTGGTATGAGCGGGGAAAGCCTTTTCAAATTCGCGGACATTTTCTTTGCTGGCGCCTTGGAAACGGAAGATGCTTTGGTTGGGGTCGCCGACGGCGAAGATGTTGGCTTGCTCGCCCCAGTAGCTAGCAAGAGCGAAGATGAGGCGGTTTTGAGCGGAGTTGGTGTCCTGATATTCATCAACTAGAAGATACTGGAACTTTTCTTGGTAACCCAAGAGGAAGTCGGCGTCTTTTTCAAAGGCTTCGACGACCCAGTTGATCATGTCGTTGAAGTCGAATCGGCCCAGCTCTGTTAACTTCTTTTGATATTTTTCGTAGATATCTAAAAGATCAATATTTTTGTTGACTAGTTTTTCTTTTTCTAATCTGGCAGTTTTGGACAGATCGTCTTTTTCGAGTTCGAATTCTTCTCTTAAGAGAGTGACTAATTCTGAGTATTTGGCGATGGTGAAACCCTCGCGCTTGAGATCGGAGATACTACTTAAGATGTAAGGGAGATAGAAGAGAGTGTCGCCGATGGGCTTAAGAAGAGAGAAGCTCCCCTGCTGAAGAATTTCTTGGATGATCTGAATCTTCTCGAGATCGGTGACATTTTGCATACCGGCGGGCTTACTGAATCTCTCGGGATTTTGGGCAATGACGTCGGCACAGAAAGCATGAAAGGTGGTGACTTGAACGAGGTAGCCGTCTTTGCCAATGAGCTTAATCAAGCGCTGGCGCATTTCTTTGGTCGCGGCTTCGGTGAAGGTGAGAGCGAGAATGGAGCTGGGGTCGGTGTCTGTTTCTTTGAGGATATTGGCAATGCGCGTGGTGAGAACTTGGGTTTTGCCTGTGCCCGGACCAGCGAGAACCAGTACAGGACCCTCGATGGTGTCGACGGCTTTGCGCTGAGCATCGTTTAACTTTTTGTACGCTTGGTCAAATTCGAGAGTGGTCTCTGGCATGTATATGGATATTGTATAGCGACGAGAACAAAAAAATCCCCGGGGTTACCGGGGATTAGACTAGAGCTTGCAAGTATATTGATAGGCCGAGTCGATCAGATCGATCAGGAAAAATACAAGAAGTGCGACTGCCGTGATTAGTCCAACGGTAGTGTCGGGAACAAAAGGGCTGGGGTTCATAACGACGAGGTAAATCGCACAGGTGATTATTCCAATTCCCGTAGCTATAAAGCCGCCAATATTTTTGACGTTATTGATTAATGTTCTTTTGTATCCCAATGACGAGCCTGACCATATGCCCAACAAAAAAGACAAAAGATATCTACCAAATGAGTCTTGACTGTGCGTGGCAGTTATATAAAGTATCATAGCAACCACAATTGTTATTATCTGCAACACAAGTGATACCCAACCAATAGTTTTTCGCATACCTACTCCTTGAACTTGAAAATGTACTTAAATACTGTTGAGTAGTATACCTCAAGTGTACCTAAAAGTCAATAGCTATAGGGTATTGGGCCTATTCTGAGTCTTTATTGCCTGAGTCTAATCCGGACTTGAGACTGTGTGAAGACTCGAGCTTGTTGCCTATCTGATTCATGGTTTGGGCGGTGGTATTCATGGAGTTGTAGGCGTTGGTTAGATGTTTACCAAGAAGAGTGAAGTTTTCGTTTAGTTTTTCGTAGTCTTTTTGGACGGCTCTTAAGAGAGTAAATACTTCGGCTGTTTTACCTGCAATTTTCTGACCTTCAAGCGACAGAAGAATTGTCTGAAGATTGGCATATAAAGTGGTTGGGGATACGGGATAGACACGAGCATCACGGGAGATATCGAGAATCTCTTGTTCGTTTACTATTTCGTAATAGACAGACTCGGAGGGAATGTACATGAGAGCAAAATCGAGAGTGCCTTCTTCTGGAAGAATATATTTGCCGGAGATATCTTTGATGTGTTTTTTGACGTCACGAATAAAAGCGGATCTGGCGAGAGTTTTTTCTGATTGGGTATCTGCTTGGTAGATTTTCTGAAAATTCTCCATGGGAAATTTGGAGTCTATGGGAAGAATGCCTGCTTGGGTTTTGATGGCAGCGTCAACGATGACACCACTTTTGAAGTGGTGTTGGAGAACATATCCGGTCTTGGGGAACATCTGAGCAATTAGATCTTTCAGAACTTGTTCACCGATATTGCCTCTAAGCTTAGGAGACTTTAAATAATCTTGGAGATCTTTCATGGAGCGACTAACTTCGCCGAAGGCTCCGGCTTCTTTTTTGAGATCTCCTATCACCGTAGTGGCCTGATCGAGACGGGAGAAAAGCTCGCGGTAGTTTTGCTGGAGTGAAGCTGTGGTGGTACGGTTTGTGGTATCGAATGATTGCTGAAGAGACTTGAGCCAAGCATTTAAGGTAGGGTCTGTCTTGGGCTGAGACAGCTGAGACTTTAGAAGAAAATAGAGAATTAATAATCCAAGGAAGAGAAATGCGATTACAATAAAAGTATCAGTTGACATAGATTCATTTTACATTAATGGAGCGAAACAAACACGAAAGAAATAAAAAATATGGATGGCTAATTTTCTTTGCTGTAGTCAATTGGCTAGCCATAGGCCTCTCAATTTGGAAAATAGATCCAGAGAATATGGCGAACTTCCTTTTTACAGGAAGTTATTTGCCAATGGGCATTCTTCTCGCTGGTGGAATTTTTTGGCTGCTATCCATCCTAACTCTTTCGTCTGTTCGAGCTCTTCGCTGGACATTGGGGATTATGGTTTATGTGTATCTTAGAATTTGGGGTTTGGGGTCGGTGTTTAACGGCGTTTTAATCTTTGGACTGCTGGCTGTTTGGGAAGTTTATAACTACAAGAAAAAGCCGAAGGATACTGTGCTACACTTTGATTAATTAAAGTTATTATTTAGGACAGAAAATGCAACTTTCAAACAATCCTCTCAACAAGGGAATCAAAAAACAGTTATCAGAAATGATGTACGGAATTTTGGCTGAACTGCGAACTCCCGAAGAAGTAAAAATGGTTATGAGTGATGTCCTTACCGAAGGTGAAAGAGTGGCAATCTTAAAAAGACTGGGAATTGCTGTTTACCTTGATAAGGGTAGAAATTACGAAGATATAAAAAATAATATTAAAGTTAGCTCGGCAACGATTGCTTCAGTCGCTGAAAATTTAGGTAATTCCGGATGGCAAGAAATGATCAAAAGAATAAAGGCGGAAGAATGGGCTAGCGAGTGGACTAATAAAATATCCAAAGGAATTCGCAGAATTTTACCTCACTAAGGTACAATTGAGGCATGGGAAAGTATTACATCACAACCACATTACCGTACGTAAATGCAGAGCCACATATTGGCTTCGCCATGGAGATTGTTCGCGCAGATGTAATGGCTCGACTACATAGGGCTTTAGGGGACGAAGTTTTTTTCAATACTGGAACTGACGAACATGGGCAAAAGATTTACCAGAAAGCACAGGAGCTGGGTGTAGATACACAAAAATATTGTGATGAAAATGCAGCTAAGTTTTCTATCCTGAAAGATGCCTTGGATTTGTCTTTTAATAGCTTCATCCGTACCACCGACGAACATCATATAAAAGCGGCACAAGAGTTTTGGAAACTGTGTGACGCGAATGGTGACATTTATAAAAAGAGTTATAAAACAAAGTACTGTGTGGGTTGTGAGCTGGAAAAAACCGACTCGGAACTAGTGGATGGCAAATGCCCAATTCACCCACAACAAGAGTTAGAAATCCGAGAGGAAGAAAACTATTTCTTTAGATTTTCGAAATACGCCGATAAATTACTTGAGCTATATAAAAATCAACCCGATTTTGTACAACCTGACTTCCGCCAGAATGAGATGAAAGTATTTGTGGAAGGAGGACTCATGGACTTTAGTATTTCGCGACTTAAGGAAAAAATGTCTTGGGGTGTGCCTGTTCCTGGCGACGATACACAGGTAATGTACGTCTGGTTCGATGCCCTCGTAAACTATATTTCTTGTCTTGGCTGGCCCGAAGACAAGGTAAAGTTTGAAGAGTTTTGGCCCGGAGTGCAAGTATGTGGAAAGGATAATTTACGTCAACAAACCGCTATGTGGCAGGCAATGCTAATGTCGGCAGGGCTACCCACGTCTAAACAAGTAATGGTGGAGGGGTTTATCACCTCTGGAGGAGCAAAAATGAGTAAGAGTGCGGGAAATGTAATCGACCCTCTCGAGTATGTTGAAAAATATGGAACTGACGCGGTGCGATATTTTTTGACTGCTGAGCTTTCGGTTTTTGATGACTCGGATATGACTCGTGAGCGTTTTGAGGAAGCTTTTCAGGCAAATCTCGCCAACGGAATCGGAAATTTATGTGCCCGCGTAGCAGCAATGTCGGAAAAAGAAAATCTTAAAGTGACTCCTGAAGAATTAAGAATTAGAAAAGAAGTGGTGGAGAAACTAGAGGGTTATAAATTTGACGAAGCAATGGCTCTTATCTGGGAAGAAATCCGCAAAGCAGACGCTTTGATTAATCAAAGACAGGTTTGGAAACTGGAGGGCGAAGAAAAAATTGCTTCACTAACCGAACTGGTTAAAATGATTCGCCAGATTGGAACCGACCTCGTACCTTTTATGCCAAAAACAGCAGAGAAAATATTGGAACAATACAATGTGGGGGAAATAAGGAAAGCAGAGAATTTATTTCAACGACTTCCATAAATGCTAATTGATACTCATTGTCACCTGACAGATTCGAAATTTACTGATGTAAAGAAAACAATTGCTGAGGCAAAAGATGCTGGTGTGGAAAAAATATTAATTCCTGCAGGAAATATTGAGGATTCCAAAAGAGCTGTACTTATAGCAGAACAAGAAGAGCAGTACGCCATGGTAGGTGTGCATCCTGAGGATATGGAAAGTGTAACTAGTGTAGACCAGATGATTTGTGAATTGGAAGAGCTTATCGGAAAATCTGAAAAGATAGTTGGTATTGGAGAAATTGGACTGGACTTTTACTGGGACAAGGAAAAGAAAACTAAAGAAAAACAGCTGGAAATATTTGTGGCGCAGATGGAGATGGCAGTTCGCCTAAAACTACCAGTCGTAATTCATATGAGAGATGCAGAAGAGGAGATGCTCGTCGTACTTACACAAATGGAGAGTTTGCCACGAGGACAGTTTCACTGCTTTGCGGGAAGTGAGTCGTTTTTAAAATTTGTAATAGATAAAGGTTTTTATGTAAGCTTTGCTGGGAATATTACTTATAAATCGGCTGTAGAGCTTCGTCGATTAGTGCACTTGGTACCCTTGAACAGGCTTCTTTTGGAGACTGATAGCCCTTATCTTTCCCCTGAGCCTGTACGTGGAAACGTAAATACCCCAGCGAATGTTAAAATAATAGCTACAGCCATTGCCCATGAGCTTTCGTTAGATACCCAAAAATTAATTGAACAAACCGGAAACAACGCAATATGTTTGTACTCCTTAGACATTTAATAAAAAAATATCCCCACGGAAGCCAAAGAGCTTTAGAAATACTCCCCGGATTTGTAAGCTGGATGTTTATCCTGTTCCCTGTATGGGGATCGTTTTTTTGGCCTGTTGGTGTTGCCTACTTTATTATTTCCTTTAATGTTTACTGGCTTTATCGCTCGCTCACATTATCTGTGGCTTCTGTAATGTCTTATTACCGAATTAAGGCGGCAGAAAAATATGATTGGATGGGAGACGTAAAGGGATTTGCAGACTGGAAAGATGTAAAACACGTAATCGTGATGCCAACATACAAGGAGCCCGGTGACATTTTGATGAGAACCTTTAAGGCTCTTGAAAATCAAACAATTGGACCAAAGCAAGTTATCCCCGTTCTCGCCATGGAAGCTAGAGCTGGAGAAGAAATAAATGATAGTAGAGTAAAGCAGCTTGAGGCAGAGTTTAAAGGAAAGTTTGCTGACATTATCTACACATATCACCCTGCTAACTTGACTGGAGAAGTGGTGGGAAAATCGAGTAATGCCGCTTGGGCGGGACTGCAAATTCGTGAGGCTTTGAAAAAACATAAGGATTGGGATATAGACAAAATGACTATTTCTTCGGTGGACTGTGATGTGGCACTTCATCCTAATCATTTGGCAGCTCTGACATATAACTTTTTGGATGATCCAAACAGATATCACAAGATTTGGCAGGGAGCTATCGTTTTTTATAACAATATCGAGCGTATTCCATGGCCAATGAGAGTGTTTAATCGCATTGCTTCGGTAAACAATATGGCACAACTTTCTCGTCCTGACCGATTGATAAATTTCTCAACATACTCGATGAGTTTGCGCTTGATGGATGAAATTGATTACTGGGATACAGATGTTATTCCTGAGGATTATCGTATTTTCTTTAAGACTTACTTCGCAACTGGTGGAAAAGTGGAAGTGGAGCCTTTGTATATCTCGGTGTATGCCGATGCAGCTGAGGCAGATGGATTTTGGAGTACATATACAAATACATACGAACAAGTTAAGCGCTGGGCGTGGGGAGCTAGCGACGATGCATATATTATTAAGAGATATATTCTTGATGATAAAGCGCCATTCTTCGACAAGACAATTCGTGTTTTTAAGGTGATTGAGGACCACTTTATGTGGCCTGTGAACTGGTTTATTATCACTGTTGCGGCAAACCTTCCTCCACTTTTAAACCCAACTTTCTCTCGAACGGTAATGGGAAAAACACTACCCCAAGTGTCTTCGGCGATTTTGACTATGTCTCTAATCAGTTTGGTAGCAATGATCCTTATTGATATTAAAGCCAGACCAAAAGTAGAGGGCTTACCTCTCTGGAGAAGACTGTTCTCGCCTTTTGAGTTTGTTCTTTTACCTGTGGTTGGTTTCTTTTTCTCCGCCTTGCCCGGACTTGACGCTCATACCCGTTTGATGATGGGAAGATACATGGAGTATCGCGTAACAGAAAAGAAAGCTTAATGGTAGAAAACAAAAAAGTACCTACATCAGTTGTGTTATTTTGGACGGGAGTAATATTGGTTATTTTGATGGGTGCTTTTTTGGGAGTTTTTTGGAGTAAGCTACCTCCACAACTTCCTTGGTTGTACTCTTTTCCTTTTGGGGAAAAACAACTGATAAACAAGTTTTTCTTTGTCTTTGTTTTTGTCGGGACTGAGATAATGTTGTTTTTGACTCGATTGATTGCGAACTGGGCTGGTAAAAATGATGAAACAGTACAAAATACGTTGATGACTGGAGTTTTGATTGCTGTAGTCTTGATGGCGGCAAGCTTTTTCCAGATTATGTCGATATTCTTAAATATATGAACCCAGCAGTGATGATCACAGCTGTTCCTTTTTTGATTGCCCTTGTCATTTCCTTAGTGATTACACCACTTACAATTCTCGTGTTTAGAAAGAGGGGGTGGATGATTGACCCAAAAAAGATGCCTCATCCGGCTCACATACACAAAGAACCTGTTCCAAAAGGTGGCGGAATTCCAATATTTTTTGCTGTCTTTGTAACTGTGATGCTACTTTTGAAACCTGATAATCACCTGTTGGCCATTGGAGTAGCTGGTCTTTTGACCCTTGTAGTTGGCGTAATCGATGACATCAAAGGAATGAGTCCTTTCCCTCGATTGGGAATGAATTTTTTGGTGACTGCAATTATTGTCGGATCGGGAATTGGTATCGCTTATATCAGTAATCCTTTGGGCGGAATAATTGATTTATCAACAATAAAATGGGGCTTTGATCTTTTTGGAGATCATCACGAAATCTGGATATTGGCTGACTTGTTTGCACTGCTTTGGATTCCATCTCTCATGAACGCAATTAACTGGTCTTCGGGAGTAGATGGACAGATTAGCGGTGTTATTACAATTGCGGCTGTAGTTCTGGGATTAATTTCACTAAACTTTAGTGCAGATATTACCCAGTGGCCTGTAGCTACTTTGGCGTTTGCAACAGCTGGTGCTTTTGCAGGACTCACGGTCTTTCATTTTTATCCACAAAAAATTATGCCGGGGTACTCGGCAACAAGTTTGGCTGGTTTACTTTTGGGAGTGATTTCTATCTTGGCGACAGCAAAGGTAGGTGCTTTGATAATTGTTTTGGGAATTCCATTAATTGATTTTCTTTATATCGTGATAAAAAGAATTGTTTCAGGTAAATCGCCAGTTTGGGGAGACAAAAGTCACTTACACCACAAACTATTAAACATGGGCTGGGGAAAGAGGAGAGTCTCCTTATTTTATTGGGCTGCAGCAGTAGTTCTGGGTGTAGCTGCTTTGAGCTTTGAGGCAAGAACAAAACTGATAATCATGATAGGATTGGTAATATTAATGAGCGTATTTATCATATGGCAGTACTCATCGCGCTATTCAAAACAGTAAGACCACGACAGTGGCTGAAAAATTTTGCCCTTTATGGTGCTCTAATTTTTTCTGGGATGTTGTTTCAAAAGGAAGCATTTGGGTTGGTGACTCAAGCATTTTTTATCTTTACTATTCTTTCAAGTACGACATATATTTTTAATGATTTGCTCGATGTAAAAACAGACAAACTTCACCCCTTTAAGAAACACAGACCAATTGCCTCAGGAGAGCTACCGATACCTCTTGCACTATTAGCCCTTATGACAGGTGTGATCGTCGGCTTGTCTTGGGCATACTCACTCAACCTGTATTTCTTATATAGTTGTTTGCTTTATCTAGTTGTTCAGGTTTTATACACAGGATTTTTGAAACGAATTGCGATCATCGACGTTATAGTAATTGCTTTTGGATATTTGATCCGAGTATATGCTGGTGCATTTATAATCTCCGCACATTTGGACGTGTGGTTTTTACTGACTGTAATTTCAGCTTCTTTGTTTTTGGCTGTTGGAAAAAGAAGGGGGGAGATGACTATGATGATGTCCTCGGGAACCATAGCGGCTACGCGAGAAACACTAAAACACTACACCGAGAAGCTTCTGGATATTTACACAGCCATGTTTGCAACGGCAACTTGGATTACATATTCTCTGTATACCTTTAATCACCCCAGAATCGTGCCTGATGGGAAAGCTCTGTCTTTGATTTCTATCTTGCCTAGAACGCTCATATCCGAAAAATGGCTAATGATCACAATCCCGTTTGTGGTTTATGGCATCATGAGATATTTGCAACTTATTTACGAAAAGAATGAAGGTGAAAGTCCTGAAAGAATACTTTTATCTGATAAACCACTTATTGCCACAGTACTAATTTTTACTGTTTTACTTATTGGTGTTCTCTACTATATCGGCTAATTACTGAACCAACTTGGCGTAGGTAGAGGAAACAAAGCCCCATTTTCCGGTGAGATACTCAATCTGGTACCAGCTGGCTGTAGATTCTTCTGCGTTGTAGGCGAATTTGTCACCTGGGTTTACTTGGGCTAGTTCTGTGCTACCTGTTGAGGCTGACTCTCTGACTCTTAAAAAGCCTGTGGGTGTTGAAAGAATTTCAACATAAGGCTTAGCTAGAGCTGCGGAAGAGGTCGATTGTTTGGGAAGAGGTGTTATGGCTGTTTTTGCTGGTGTGGGGGTAACAAGGGCAGCAGAAGGGGTGGCAATGGTAGGTGTAGGGGTAGGGGTGATATCCATGGCGGCCATCGTGAAGTTTAGGACTAGGCGATATCCTGGCTGAACTGAGGCGTTGACTATTTTGTCTTGGAAACCTGGAGCAGTAAAGGTAAAAACGTGATCACCAGATACGATATCGAGACTTAGAGGCGTGAAACCTTGGGGTTTGCCATCGATACTAATTGTGGCGTTGGCGGGGAGACTGACGATATTTACCGCAGCGGTTTTGTTGTTGCTTAGTTTTTCAAAAGAAAGGGAGTAACTGTGAGATTTGTCTGGAGTTTCACCGAATTCACGATGAACTGTGGTGAGAGTACCACCCAAAAGATCGACTTTGCCTTCCCAAGTTTGGCCACTGTCGGCAGCGGTCAGCTGAACTGTGTAATTTCCAGGTTTTTTGTTATCGATGTAGGCTGGAGTTTTACCAACTGATTCGCCATTAATGAGAACATTGGCTTCGGGACTGGAGGTTACTTGGATACCGGCTTTTTTAGCAAAAGGATTCATGGTGCAACCGGCGAGAAAAACAGAAAAGGCAAGCACGGCAGTAAGTCTTATATAGTTTATCTTCATCGTGAGTCTATGATAGCAGATTATGTCAAGATGGCGACTTGTGTTTTTGAGGCCGGAGCGGGAATCGAACCCGCGATAAAGGTTTTGCAGACCTTGGGCTTAACCACTTGCCTATCCGGCCACTTCAGGCACTATTTTATCATTTATAGACAGATTAAATTTCTAAATTTGATTTTTGGGTTTTATTTGGTAATAATTAATTGTGGTTAGAGATAAAAGAGGTGGATATAACCGAAAAAAGATTAATGAGAACTTTTTCAAGAAGTGGTCACCAAAGATGGCATATGTATTAGGATTTATTTATGCAGATGGGGCAGTAGAAGATTGTAGAGAATCATCAAGAACATGTTATTTATTGTTAGCAAACAACGACATAGACATTATGAAAAAGATGATGAAGGCTATGTCCGCCAAACATACTATTCATAAAATCAACCCCCGAAGAATTCAAATACGCGAAAAAGAATATTGGTGTAAAACATCGTATCGTATTAGAATCGGAAACACAAATATTTATGAAGATCTAATTAAGTTAGGGTTGTGTCCAAGAAAATCATTGATTATTAGTCTTCCAGATATTCCTCATCAGTATTTTGAGTATTTCTTAAGAGGATATTTTGATGGAGATGGATGTATTAATGTTGAGAAGACAAAACATATTAGAATGAATATTATTTTCACGAGT